>CAYFOU010000163.1:0-5336 GCA_964344805.1 uncultured Piscirickettsiaceae bacterium
TTGTAATCAATGATCACATCGGCACCGGTCTTGCCAGCTACCACATTACGACCCGCCTCGGTATCCACCTTGCCCTTTTCAGGATTCTCGAAAGAGGCCTTTACCGAGTGGTGAACCGGGTCCAGATAAGAATCAGAACGCATCAACAAGTCCGGGCCAACCAGATAGGTCTCACCCGTCTTGCCCAGACCGGTACGCTCTCCCATAATGGTCTGAATCTCACCCAGTGCCACCTGGAAAGCCGCCACACCAACCACCTGCTTATTGGCATCATACAGGGGCGTCGCAAGGAAAGATGCCGGCTCATTGGAAGGGCCATACCACTCAAAATCAGCTACAGCAATGCCTTCCACTCCTTTACGCCAAGCCTTGGCCAAACCACTGTTCTTCAGTGGCCCGGTTACCAAATTGGCCCCCAGATCAGACTCGCCCGCCAGAGTAAAGGTAACATTGCCATCCAGATCCATCAGGAATACATCGTAATAACCGAAAGAATCCTGAATCGACTGAAAACCTGATTTGCGCTGCGCATTCAGCTGCTTCCACGCATCTCCATTGACACCACCCGCCTTGAATGCCGCCTCAAACAGTGGAGCTGCCGAAGTGAAACGCAGGTTGTGCTGTACATCTTTCATGAACTTGATGCGATCACTGAAGTAGTGCTCAATGCTGTACTTCTTGTTCTCACGAATCGCGTTCAGTCCCTCAATGGCCTCTTCACGCAGGGTATCAACGGTCTGCATCAATACTCCCATATCTCCCTTGCGTTCACTGAAGAAGCGCTCGATCTGCCCTTTCTTGATCTCCCTGACGGCCACCAGCGAGTTATAGCTCTGATTTTCCAGTGCAGACTGGGTGTTACTCAATAAAACCAACGAAGCGCCTGTCAACGGTAGAATGCCTACCAACAGAAAGACTACTAATAGTTTAGTTCCCAGTTTCATTTCAGCTCCTTCTTAGATTTGTATTACAGCTTCACAACCCATCAATATTTCTTAAAAACTTTATGGCTCATCAGGCCGCAACCCGTGAGCGCTCCTCTTTTTCTGCTGAACGCAGCAACTCCGGCACATCCAGAATCAGCGCCACACTGCCATCTCCCAGAATGGTAGAGCCGGAAAGGTTGCAAACCCCCTCATACATCTTGCTCAACCCCTTGATCACCGTCTGGTGCTGGCCTACAACACGATCCACCACCAGACCGATGCGCTCACCACCATTGGAGACAATCACCACACGCTCAATCTCATCGGTCGGTTCCCGAATATCAAACAACTCACGCAGATAGATGAAGGGAACGATATGGTCACGAATATTGAGAATATTGCGATCCGTCGAGCTATCCCCCCGCGCCTGCTGCAGCTCTACCACCTCTTCCACCAACCCCAGCGGGATGACAAAGAAGTCACCACCCACATCAATCAACAGTCCATCAATAATGGCCAGCGTCAGCGGCAGACGCAGATGCATCTCCGAGCCCTGCCCTGGTCTGCTGTCGATCTCGATGGTGCCACGCAGGGACTCAATGGTGCGCTTCACCACATCCATGCCAACCCCACGCCCCGACATATCGGAGACACTCTGCGCAGTAGAGAAACCGGGTTCCATGATCTGACTGTAGATTTCACGATCCGTGTACTCACCATCAGGGTCCAGCAGCCCATTAGCCTCCGCCTTGGCCCGAATCACCTCACGGTCCAGCCCCTTGCCGTCATCACGAATGGTGATCACCACATTGGCCCCTTCATGGTTGGCCTCAAGATAGATGGTCCCCTCTTCCGGCTTGCCCGCCGCAAGACGCTCCTCCGGGGGTTCGATACCGTGATCGGCGCTGTTGCGAATCAGGTGGACCAGCGGGTCACCCAGCTGGTCAATCACCGTCTTGTCGAGCTCGGTCTCATCACCACTGGTCTGCAGACGGATCTTCTTGCTCAGGTGGCCAGAAAGATCTCGAACCACACGCTTGTAGCGGCTGAAGAGGTTGCCTACCGGCAGCATTCTCAGGTTCATCGCATTGTCACGCAGGTCACTGGTGAGACGCTCGATAATCTCTGCAATCGCGTTGAGACGGGAATCCTCCTGCAGACCGGAGAACTGGGTCAGGCTGGATTGTGCAATCACCAGCTCTCCGACCAGATCAAGCTGACGATCCAGACGATCGGAAGGGACCCGAATAAACTGTTTCTCACCACCACTACCCTTCTTCGTAGCACCGCCCTTCTCTTCAGCGGCTGGCGAGGGGGAGGCCACTACAGCAGCCGGTGTGGTCTCATCTGCTGCTGCATCGGCAGCCGGTACCACCAGCGGTGCAACGTTACTGCCACGCAGATCTTCAAGCAGCAACGCCTTGGCGGTCTCCCTCATGCTGTCAACCGGCAGATCCAGATCCACATCCAGCAACAGATAGAGTTGTTCAACCAGCGCTTTCGCCTCGGCCTCATTGACCTCATAAATCAACTGGTCAATGGTGATCTTGCTGTCCTCAATGACAAACATGAAGACATCTTCCACCTCTTCCTCAGGCTGGGTGGTTGCCAGCAACACTCGCCACCCCATATGCACCTCTTGTGCATTGAGGGCAATCAGCGACGGCACCCGACTGGTATCGGTAACGACACGACAGATGCCCAGATCCTCCAGCTCTTCCAGCAGACCAATCAGATTGGTCCCGCGATACATCAACTCCTTTTCCGGGATAAATTCCACATGGTAGAGGGTGTAGTCTCCTTCAGCTGCAGCTGCTGCACCATCCTCTACAGCCTTGCTCTCCACTGCATCAGAGAGTGCCGCCACAGGTGCAGCACTGCCCCCCTCTCCCATCAAACTGGCGATACGCTGCTGCAGAGAAGCCGCCAACGCCTGATCGGTCTGATTGACATCATCCTGAGCATCGATCAACTGTCGCACATAGTCGAGCGACTGCAGCGCCACATCGATCAGCTCGGCATCCACCGTCAGCTCCCCATCGCGAGCGCGGTCATAGGCATCTTCCAGCTTGTGGACAAAGGCGGCGACATTATCGACACCGTTCATTGCGCTGGAGCCCTTGATGGTATGGAGATCACGGAATACCGCGTTGATCAGTTCGGCATCATTGGGGTTGCTCTCCAGTTGCAGCAGCCCCTCTTCCGCACTCTCCAGACTCTCCTGCACCTCTACCTGATAGATTGCGAAGGCCTGCGCCTTGAGCTCCTGAAAGGCATCATTATCCATTGCGCTTCATCCCCAGACACTTCTTGATCACCTTGAGCAGCATATCCCCCTCGAAGGGCTTGACGATCCACGCCGTTGCCCCCGCCTTGCGCCCCTCCTGCTTGCGCTCTGCCTGCGCCTCGGTGGTCAACATCACCACCGGAGTAAAGCGATTAGGTGATCCTTCAGAGCGCACCTTGCGAATCACCTCAATGCCATCGGCATTGGGCATATGGAGATCGGTTACAACCAGATCTACGGTATTCCCCATCAGGTAGTCGATGGCCTGCTTCCCATCTTCACATTCAACCGTCTGGTACCCCCCAGACTGCAAAATCCCCTTCACAATGACACGCACACTGGGAGAATCATCAGCAAACAGCACGGTTGCACTCATCGTGTTTTCCTCATCCTTTCAGGATCAACGCTGGACTCATCTGGCTGCAGCAGTCCGGAAATCCTTAACGACTGTTCAAAAAGCTCCGGCATCGGTGAACGGATCTGTAACTTCAAACCGGCCTCCTGCGCAGTACGATACGCGGCAACCAGTAACTGGATCAGAGAGAGATCAAGGTCTGCATCTTCATCAATAACCACCTCATAGCTGGCTTGTGGATCGGGTTCAATGCCCAGGAAACGGGACAACTGCTCCTGCACCGATTCTGCATTGAGAATAGTGAGGTTTCCATCCAGTGTAAGCTCGCGAGTGGTCACAATCCCCCCTTGTTCTTATTTTGAGTTTTATCGGATGGTACACAAAAGAAAATGGAATCACCATACCCATACAGGCAAAAACGCACCAAACCGGTGCATTCATAAATAATATTAAGGAATGCCTTATTGGCTGATTCCGAGGACTCGGAACTCTACTGTCAAAGTCATACAAAACCGAGACAGGGAAGCGATGAACGCTTCATGGCCTGCCTCTTCACCGTTCTGCAGTACCTTCAGCCTATCATCCAGTCACTGCTGACGCTGTGGCCGTACCCTGCGCCATACGACTCCACCGATCATCATCGCGATCAATAGAGGGAATAGGTGATCCAGGCTGCTGAAAAGATGAATCACACCATCCAGCCAGCCACCGGAATGGTTCATACCGGGATGGGCATGGACAACAAACGGCATCATCAACAGAGACACCACGAGCATTTTGAGTCTGTTCATCACTATTACCTCTCCTATCCTGTAACCTGAATCTGGGTCAACTCTTCCCCTTCCGGGTCGACCACATGGACCGCACAGGCGATGCAGGGGTCAAAGCTGTGTACAGTACGCAGAATCTCCAGCGGCTGCTTGGGATCATGCATGGTGTGACGATCCGCCAGCGCTGCCTCATAAGGGCCGGGTTGCCCTTTGTCATCACGGGGACCGGCATTCCAGGTACTGGGGACCACCGCCTGATAGTTATCGATCTTCTGGTCCTTGATCACAATCCAGTGGGCCAGCGCACCACGGGGGGCCTCGGTAAAGCCTGCACCACGTGCCTCAGACGGCCAGTCCGCTGGATCCCACAATTTCTGGTTGTGGGTGGAGAGATCACCCGCCTTGATGTTGGCCACCAGGGTGTTGTACCAATCCATCATGTTGTCGGCGAAGACCTTGGTCTCCAGTGTGCGGGCTGCGGTACGTCCGAGGGTGGAGAACATCGCCTCCAGTGGCGCATCCAGTGTCTTCAGTGCATAGTTGGCCAGTTCAACGGTCTGCTCATGCCCCTTGGCATACATCACCAGCACGCGGGCCAGTGGTCCCACCTCCATCGCATGTCCTTTCCAGCGGGGAGACTTGAGCCAGGAGTAGGACTGCTCCACATCGAGATGCTCATAGGGTGGCTTGGGGCCGCTGTAGTTGAGGTTGGTCTCACCCTCATAGGGGTGAAGCCCGGACTGCTTGCCGCCACTGTAGTCGTACCAGGAGTGGGCCACATACTCACGAATCTGATCGGAATCATTGAGATCCACATCATGGATGGTGGAGAGGTCACGATTCATGATCACACCGGGAGGCACCAGGAAACTGTCGGTATCGTTGTTGCCCTTGGCCGGGAAGTCTCCCATCACCAGGAAGTTGCCAACCCCCTCTCCCCTGGCGAACCAATCCTTGTAGAAGCCGGCTACCGCCAGGGTATCAGGCACATAGACCTG
>CAYFOU010000163.1:5500-7075 GCA_964344805.1 uncultured Piscirickettsiaceae bacterium
CTCCAGATAGTGGGCCACCGCCATCAGGTTGGCCTCTGCCGGCAGCTTGTAGGCGGGGTGGCCCCAGTAGGCGTTGGAGAAGATACCGAGCTGACCGGTCTCAACAAAGCTCTTAACCCGCTTCTGAATATCAGCAAAGTAGCCGGGGGAGGATTTGGGCCAGCTGCTGATCGATTGCGCCAGCTCGGAGGTGGCCTTGGGGTCTGCACTGAGCGCAGAGACCACATCCACCCAGTCCAGTGCATGAAGGTGATAAAAGTGCATCACATGGTCATGCACATACTGCGCACCGATCATCAGGTTGCGGATCAGCTGTGCATTGGGGGGAATCTCCCAGTTCAGTGCATCCTCCACTGCACGTACCGAGGCGATGCCGTGCACCAGTGTGCAGACGCCGCAGATACGCTGGGTAAAGGCCCAGGCATCTCTGGGATCGCGCCCCTTCAGGATATTCTCGATGCCGCGCACCATGGTTCCAGAGGAGTAGGCTGCGCCAATCTTGTCGCCATCCATCTGCGCCTCAATGCGCAAGTGGCCCTCGATTCGTGTAATCGGATCTACAACAATACGCTCGCTCATGGGAAGCTCCTCATGGATTCATCCATCTCATTCAACATTGGGCCGGTGATGATCTTCACGGTTCAACCACCTCCTCTTCCTTATCCTCAACCAGATGGTCTGCCACCATCTCTGTCAACCCCACTACCGGGATCTCCATTCCATTCTCCTCCAGCCCATCCTCCAGCGTCAGGCGGCAGTTGGCACAAGCGGTCACCAGAGTCTCCACCTTCAACTCATCGAGCTGGCTCTTCTTGCGCTTGAATGCGGTGAGCTTGACCTCATCGGCCCGCTCATTGGCACTGACGCCACCGCCACCGCCGCAGCACCAGTTCATCGCACCGTGGTCACTCATCTCTACAAAATTGCTGGCCACCCGATTGAGCAGACGCCTGGGCTGTTCAGTCACCCCTCCCCTGCGCGCAATCTGACATGGGTCGTGATAGGTCAACCGCGCCTCTTCCATCCCTTCGGTTTGAATCAGCCCCGCCTGCGTAAATTCATCCAGCAGTTCCAGAATATGTTTCACCTCAAAGTTGTAGGGGCGCCCGATCAGGTTGGGTCCCTCCCAGCGGATCGCGGTATAGGCGTGACCGCACTCCGGGCTGATTACCGTCTTCACCCCCAGCGCCTCCGCCTGGTTGACCACGCGCTCCACAATCTCTTTCGCCAGATCGGAAACACCAATCTGGATGCCACTATTGGTCGCCTCGAATGCCTTCGAGGCAATGGTCCAGCTCTTTCCAGCCTGCTTCATGATGCGTACAATGCCTTCCAGATACTCCGGAAAATTCATGATCTCCATTGAGGAGAGCAGCACCATATACTCCGCACCCTGCTGATCAATCGGCACCTCCAGCCCGGTATCTTCCTTGAGATGTCTGATCTGCGCCTGCAGTGCAGGGAACTTGACTCCCATCGGACTACCGATCTCGATCGCACGCTGGGTGGCACCGATCAGCCCCTCGGGGGCATGGCCAGCAGCAGCAAAACCTTCACGAATCTTGCGAATCATGC
>CAYFOU010000164.1:0-7042 GCA_964344805.1 uncultured Piscirickettsiaceae bacterium
TGGCCATTGTGCGGGATGCGGCGAATAGGCGCGGGTTTCTGGCATCGTTAACACGTACGATGACAGCACTCTCAAAAGTGATGCAGGGGCTGGGTGCCGGGGATTTCAGTGTACGCATGAGTGATGATGTGGAGGCGCTGTTCCGTGATCAGGTGAACCAGGCGATGATCTCCATGGATGAGATCATTCAGCAGATTGGAGAGGTGATTGCAGCGCTGGCTGAAGGGGATTTCTCAAAGCGTATCGGTGTGGATGCCAAGGGTGATCTCAACCATCTGAAACAGAATGTTAATCGCTCAATGGTTGCGCTTGAGACCGCAATTGAAGAGGCGGTGCTTGCATCGGGCCGTATTGGAGAGGGCGACCTGACCACCAGTATCAGTGGAGATTATCAGGGTCGACTGGCGGTAATGAAAGAGGCGATCAATACCACTCAGGTAAATCTTTCCGATATTGTGGAGCGTGTCCGTCAGTCGGCCGAGTTGGTGAGTGAGGGAACTGCCGAGATCTCAACGGGTAATCAGGATCTCTCGGGTCGCACCAATGAGCAGGCTGCCAGCCTTGAGGAGACGGCGGCCAGTATGGAGCAGATCAATACGACGGTAAGATTGAGTGCGGATAGTGCAGAGCACGCCAGTCAACTGGTCAATACGGCTGCTGATGAGGCTGTTGAGGGCGCTGCGATTGTTGATCAGGCGATGGAGGCCATGGAGCGTATCAGTGAGTCGGGGGGCAAGATTTCTGAAATTATTACACTGATCGATGGCATTGCATTTCAGACCAACCTGCTGGCACTCAATGCAGCAGTAGAAGCGGCGCGGGCAGGAGAGCAGGGGCGTGGTTTTGCGGTAGTGGCGGGAGAGGTGAGAACGCTGGCGCAACGCTCGGCTGAGGCAGCCAAAGAGATCAAAATTCTGATTGATAGCACAACAGAGCGTGTTGCCGAAGGGAGTACGTTGGTGAACCGTAGTGGTGAGGCGCTCGACAAGATTCAGTACTCTGTAAAGAAGATCAAACTGGTTGCCTCTGAGATGGCAACCACTGCACAAGAGCAGACGCAGGGGCTTGATCAGATCAATATGGCCATTGCACAGCTTGATACGGTAAATCAGGGCAATGCCGCTTTGGTGGAAGAGACCGCAGCCTCCAGTGGTGTTCTCAGTGAACAGGCGCGCGAACTGGCCTCTGTGGTTGCAACCTTCAAGCTGGAGCGCAACACATAATGCGGTAGAGGGGAAATTTAAGGGTTTTGGCTTCTGGTAATTGATTGCTCCTACACAGTGTTGCCAGTTGTCGAGTGCAGTACACAGCCGGTGGTGTCGTCAAATTCTCCCTAGTTTTCTGGCGATGGCTGTGTACTGCTTTTTATCTGTTTTGTAGGATGTGGGTCATGGCAGAGAGTCTGCTCCGCTACATCTGAATCCAGCTTTATGGTGTTGTTATTCTCAATGTTTCCCATAGTGATAACGACAGGAGAGGATTGTGAGCTGCTGGTTATCGACGGCATAGACCAATCGGTTGCTATCATCGATTCTGCGAGACCAGAAGCCAGCCAAATTCTCTTTTAAAGGTTCCGGTTTGCCAATGCCGGCAAAAGGGGTACGTTGTGTCTCCTTGATCAGCCTGTTGATCCGTTTTAAGGTTTTTCTATCCTGCTGCTGCCAGTAGAGGTAGTCGTTCCATGCCTCCAGCGTCCAGCCGATTTGGCTAATCATCGTCCAATTCGTGCACGGTCGTCTTGCCTGCCTGATACTGTTCTATGGAGCGGGCAAGATGGGCTGCATTGGCCGGGCTTTTGAGTAGATGGACGGTCTCCATCAGGCCGTTAAACTGCTCCAGAGACATGACAACGGCATCCTCGCTGTCGCGCCGGGTAATCAAGGTGTAGTCATGGTCTTCAGCGACCTGATCCAGCACCTGCTTGAGATGATTACGGGCTTCCGAGAAGTTGATGGCTCTCATGGTGATGCCTCCAGATTTGGGTATTGATAAACTTGTGCTTTTTATTGTACAAGTTTGTGTGGGTGTCTTCACCCGATTTCCAGAATATTCGGGTAGTGCTTTGTGTAGGTCTTACACTCCTCTTCCGAAGGGCCGATCAGTTCTGCGCTGTAGAGACCATCTTCTTGTTGAGGCCATCGCGTTCCAGCGTCTGCCCCATCCAGTGCTCCATGGTCTTTGAGAGCTTCTCTTTCTCATCCGGGATATTGGGGTAGGAGAAGAGGATCTTCAGGTCATCCACCTGTCCCAGTGAAAAAGAGAGGCTGCTCATGGTTGGATTCTTTGGTCAGGTGATTATGAGGTTCCCTTGACGATATGATCGGTGATGTAGCTGGAGAGGGTGTAGACCGTCTGCTGTGGGTTGTAGCCGATCGATGTCGGTAGTAGACTCGCATCGGTTACATAGAGTCCCTTCACGTCGTGGCTCTCACCGTAGGGGTTGACCACCGAGTTCTTTGGATCAGCCCCCATGCGACAGGTACCCTGCGGATGGTAGGAGACGTAGCGGTACTTGGAGACCTCGTTCTTCAGTGAACCGAGAACCTCCTCTACCTCGGAGGGATCGTTGATCTCCAGCTTGTCGAAGGTGGGCATGAAGATGCGCTTGGCTCCGGCTGCAAAGAGAATCTTGATGATGTCGCGCATGCCGTTGACCATGTAGGGGAAGTCCTTCTCGTGCATATCGTAGTCGATCACCTTCTTGCCATCCTCCCAGCGCACCTCACCGTGGTTGCGGTCGTGGATCAGGGAGATGAAGCGGACGTAGTCCTTGGCGTCACTGACATACTCCATGAATGGCTTGCCGGTGCCGCGCTCTACGTTCAGCGTCGATTCCACCGGGTCCATGATGCCGTTGAGCAGAATGTAGCCGCCATCCTCCGGCAGGGTCTTCTCGTCAACATAGAGTGAGTGCCAGGCACCGTAGAAGTTCTGGTTCAGACCGGGGAAGTGGCCGACCACCGAGAGGCTGGGATGGCAGGCGAAGTTCTTGCCCACCTGACCGCTGGAATTGGCGATCTTGCTGCGCTGCAGGATCATCGGAGTCTGGATTGCACCGGCGGCCAGAATCACCTGCGGTGCCTTGATATGCATGTCTGCCTTCTTCTCGCCGGTGGCCTGATCGATCACCTCGGCATGAACGCCGGAGGTCTTGCCATTCTCCTCCGATACCGTCACCACACGGGTGTCGGAGTAGATGGTGGCACCGTGGGCAACCGCCCACGGCAGGTAGGTGACCAGCATCGACTGCTTGCGGTCGACCGGACAGCCGGAGAGGCAGGCGCCGGTCAGGGCACAGCTCTTGGTGTTGCGACGGGCCGGCTTCCACTCGATGCCACTCTTCTCACAACCGAGTGCCAGCTTCTGTGCACAGGCGCTGGTCTCCAGCGGGGTGCGTGGGGTGATCGAGAGGTGCTCCTCTACCTGCTTGAAGTAGGGCTCCAGGCTCTCTTCGGTCAGGTTGGTGAGACCGTAATCCTTGGCCCACAGATCGAGATAGTATTTGGGGGTACGGAAGCAGACGGTGGCGTTGACCACGGTGGAGCCGCCGACACAAGACCCTTGCAGGATGGTGATATCCTGATTCTTGTTGCTCTGGCCGCCATCGTCCTGATAGAGCTGGCCCATACCGACCGCCAGCATCTCGCTGAATTTTTCCGAGGGTACGTAAGGGCCGGCCTCCAGCACAATCACCTTCTTGCCCGCCTTGGCGAGCTGGTAGGCGGGGATGGCGCCACCGGCACCGGAGCCGACCACAACGATATCGGCCTCCAGGTTTACGGTTTTCTCGTTGATGTGTGCTGCCTCGATGACCGGCAGCCCTTTCTCTGGGAATTGGTTACTCATGACTTAGGTACTCCTCAAAAATATGGCTGTAGTGACTATTCAGGTTGCCTCTGAAATTCGCCAGTTCAAGGCAGAAAATGTGAGTTTACAAATGTAAATGACCATTTTCGAACGAAGAAATGTCGGATTTCAGGGGTGAGCTGGATAGTTACTCGAAAAAATGGTTGGACTGGCGGCTATGCTGGCAGTGGGGTGTTCCCGATGGAGGGGATCCCCAGCTTCTTGACGATCGGGCCGTGGTAGCCGATGGTCGACCAGGTGGCCGGATTGGACCAGTAGGAGAGTCCAACCAGTTTTTTCAGTGCCATGGTGATGCCGCGCTGCTGCGGGCTGTCGCTGCCGATCCACTGATCGCAGAATTGGCGCCCCTCCTCGTTACTCAGCTCGGTAAATCTTCTTCCTCCAAAGCTCGCTTTCGCCCCTTCGTCAAAGAAGAGTACGCCTCCCTTCAGCCCTGCAAGAATATGGGGCGCCATCCCCGCCAGCAGTGCCGCATCCAGTGTCTGCAGTACCGGCAGCTCCTGTGGATTGGGTAGTGGCATCCCATCGACCGGTAGCAGTACCTCGACCAGCTTTTCGAAGACCGAGTACTCATAGCCGGAGAGGTGGCTGATCCCCTCTGGAACGGTCAGCGCCTTGTTCTGGCTGGCCGCATAGGCGGTAGAGAGGGCTGAGTTGCTGACCAGTCCGAAGCTGGCGATGGCAAGACTCGCCTGCTTGATAAAGTCACGACGTGTGGTGTTGTTCATGGTTTTTGGTTCCTCCCACGGCTTCTGTTATTTCTATATATCCACACTCTCTGAGCAGAGTGTGTCACCAGTGTAATAGTTGTTTTTTGGTGAAATAGAGAGGCTAAGATATCTATGGGGCAAGCACAAGTTAAGAATTGTTACAAAGGAGAGAGGGGATGGCTCAACAGCAGATTGTTTTGGGAAACCGGGCACGGGTGGAGGCGCTTTTTGCCTATCTCAATATTTCAGATAGCAAGGAGTCTCTACAGGAGACGGTACTGCACTGGTTTGGGCAGACCCTGCAGCGGGATGGTCTGCAGCAGCAGGGGGCTACGGCACGCTGCGTTGTAGAGGCGGGGCAGTACACACTGGAATTGACGGGGCCGGATGAGTTGGCAGCCGCGTTCGAGGTTTATGGCAAACGACTGCCGGGATTGCTGAAGGATGGCTGGGAGGCGCTGAATACAGTGGTGCCCCAGCTGAAGCAGGAGGGGCGCTGGAACCCGGATGACTCTCCTGAAGGGTGGCGCTTCTTTCTTCCGCTGGGATTGCCGATGGTCAACCAGCACTCTCTGCAATTCTTCCACTATCCCCCGATCCGCCTGCTCGATCCAATGCGTAACTATCTGGATGATCCGGTACCGGTACGCTGGGAGGAGCTGCTGGAGGCCAATGGAGTTGCGGACCAGCAGCAGGCACGACTCTATGAGACGGTAGTCGATGCCACCCCGATTGCGGCGGCTGATGATCAGGGCTCAAAAAAATCACCCCATGGGGATCCGCACTGGGGACTGATCCCGATCCAGTATTTCCACAGCTATCAACGCGCTCTGGTGAAGTTGCTGCTGAACCATAGTGTCACCCATAGTGGCTATACCATTCCGATTGTGGTCTATGGCTCCCATCCGCGAGAGACCTTTCAGGAGCTCTATCTCGATAATCGCAAGCTGGGGGTCAATAGTGCCGATACCGCAGAGATCATTCCCGGTCTGAAGACCCCGGTGCTTGGTGCCAACCACCCCTACCGCTTCTACGCACAGGCACAGATCAGCGACGACAGTGATGTGGGATCGGGCAAGATCGTGCCGCAGCAGTGCCCGGCGGTGATCAAGGTGATGCAGGATGATCTGGCGGCTGCGCGTTGGCAGATGGAGATGGCGAGAGACCCTTCACAGGACCCAAAACAATTGGTTCAGGCCTGTGAGAGCCATTGGCGAGATCCGGCGCAGCAGGCGCGAGTCTGTGCGCTGGTACAGCACCAGGGATCACTGCTCTATCCCAACCCTGATTCATTGCAGTTCCAGTTCCGTCTCTCTCTACAGGAGGCGGCGGACTATTGTGAAGCACATCAGAATAACCCCTGTGATTAATTGAAGAGGAGAAGCGTTATGCCACTACAGGTACTGGATGATCAGAACGGAAAGGCGGTCGATTGGTGGTTTATCTACAAGTTGCCGGATAACGCCACGCAACCGGCCGATGAGCCCAAAAGCAGAGAGAAGAAAAAGTCGAACGGACATGAGTATCTCTATCTCGATGCACGTTCCACAGAACCCTTGGCGCTGGCAGAGGGCGATCTGGATGGTGAGCAGAGTGCGTTGATACGGACGCTGGCGCAACTGCAGAAGAGTGATTCACTGGGCTGGATCGCCTATAACGATGAGCAGCCCGGTGGCGGTCATGATGATGGCAGGGATGGGCATACCAAGGGGGTGCTGGCCTTTGATCTGGAGAGTGATCGTGCCTTCTGGTTGCTCCACTCCTGGCCCAAGTTCCCGACCTTGAAAGCCGACCAGACCTCGGAGGCATCATTCGAATATGGGCAGACTTACCTCTGTATTGATCTGAAGGATGTGGCAACCGCCAACCTGATTGCGGAGCAGATGCGTCATCAACAGGAGCCCCAGACCTATGATTGTGTCATGCCGGATGGGTTGGATCACAATAGCAGTCTCTATCAACTGAGTCAGGGGGTAGATGTCAACGAGACTGATCCTCCCTGTGATGTTCCCTTCCAGTCTCGTGGCGGGGCTGACTTCCGCCTGCTGGCAAAGAATCGTCACTGGGG
The DNA here is from genome assembly GCA_964344805.1 of uncultured Piscirickettsiaceae bacterium. GTDB lineage: Bacteria > Pseudomonadota > Gammaproteobacteria > Thiopontia. The sequence continues at coordinate 6,646 of CAYFOU010000164.1, forward strand.
GGAGGATTTCTGGATCGACTGGGTGGGGCCACAGCTCAAGACCGATCTCAATGTAGAGACCTGGCGCCGGGGGACGCTGCCTCCTACCGAGGATAGTGATGATACCCATGATGTGAGAGATGTGCTCTATATCAACCTCGAACATCTGGGGGTCGATTACGAGTGGCACTACACCAAGGACCACGCCAAGTGGGCCGCTTCGAAAGAGGAGAACTGGGTCTGTGTGGCTGATATCAATCGTCAAACCTCACAGGAGAAACGGGGGGGAGGAGCGATCTGTTTTCGCCATGACCTGCTCTGGAAGTCGTTATCTGAAATCGAGCAATTTAAAGTGTAATCATATATTTAACAAATGTTATGGGTATTGCGCCTGCGTAACAAACTGTGACATGATCTC
>CAYFOU010000165.1:0-6904 GCA_964344805.1 uncultured Piscirickettsiaceae bacterium
CGTCCCAACTGTGAGTCCTATGGTTATGTGCTCGACAACAAGGGGCACTGCAGCTATATCGATGCCTACAATGAGACCGTGGCTGCCCACCCCGATGAGAAGAATATCTCGGTCGAGGAGAAGATCTGTCTCTGCACCCATATGCGCAAATACAAGGTGTGGACCTGTGGTCACTACACCTACCGCCTGAAAGATACCGCGAAGCAGAACGAAGATGGCAGCTACCAGCAACCCTCCTGTGAGCACATCTTCAAGGACTATCAGTTCAGTACCCATAACGAGATCAAGAAGCCTGTTTGACGCAGTTCTTGTTACCCTCTACACTGTTTTTAATAGACGGTAAATAAGAGATAACGTCATGACAACAGTAACTTTTGATACATTGGCTTATGCAGAACGCCTTAAATCAGGAGGATTTACTGATGAACAGGCAAAGGCGGAAGCGGAGGCGCTTTCAAAAGTTTTGTCAGATGCACTGGATAGCCAATTGGCCACCAAGGCCGATATTGCGCATCTCGATAAACAGCTTCTGGTATTGAAATGGATGCTGGGGATTGTGATTGCTGTTGAGGTGCTTCCGTTCCTGAAAACCGTTTTGGCTTAGTTTGAGTGAAATAGCGGTTTCCTATGTGCTGGAAAAGCAGCGCTCAGCAGCTGAGGTGCTGGCGCAGCAACTGCAGCTTCCTCTGGTAACCTCTGCGGAGGGGGTTGAGTACCTGCTCCGTTTTACTGAAAATCACCTTCAACTGGAACAACCCCATACCCAGATTGGTGCGGTCTTTGCCGACTTTGTTGCGGGCAAGGTCGGGCACCGTTTTCGCCATGGGGGTGGCAAGGGGCAGCTGATCGCCAAGGCGGTTGGATTGAAGAAAGGGGCGCTGCCCCGTGTGCTGGATCTGACGGCCGGGTTGGGTCGGGATGCCTTTGTGCTTGCCTCACTGGGGTGTGAGGTGCAGATGGTGGAGCGCTCTCCACTGGTTGCGGCGCTGCTGCGGGATGGGTTGGAGCGGGCCTCCAGGGTTGATGAGATCTCTGCGGTAGCGACGAGAATGACGCTGGTGGAACAGGAATCCAGTGCCTACCTGCAGCAGCTGAATGCCGAATCGGCTCCAGAGATCTGCTATCTTGACCCGATGTACCCCCATAGTAAAAAGAGTGCGCTACCGGGCAAGGAGATGCGGCTGTTTCGTGTGGTGGTGGGAGAGGACCTTGATAGTGCCGAATTGCTCTCACAGGCGAGAAGGGTGGCCACCAAACGGGTGGTGGTGAAACGGCCACGCAAGGCTCCGGTTCTGGCACAGTTGCAGCCCAATTTCCAGATCAATGGCAAGAGTACGCGGTATGATGTCTATCTCCCTCAATCCTGAATGCTGGAGTCAATGCCATGAGTAGAGAGCTGCTGATTATGCGTCATGCCAAGTCGGACTGGAGTAGTGGCGCAGCCACCGATTTTGATCGCCCCTTGAATATGCGTGGTAGTCGTGATGCCCCGAAGATGGGTGGCTGGTTGAAAGCGCAGGGGCTGGTTCCCGACTACATCATCGCCTCCCCGGCACAGCGGGCCAAAGAGACGGTGTTGGCTGTATGTGCTGAACTGGAGGTTGATGAGGAGGCTATTCATTGGGAGTCTCGTATCTATGAGGCTGCGCTCAACACACTGTTGCAGCTACTGGAGCAGATTCCCGATAGTGCCAGCTGCATCCTGATGGTTGGGCATAACCCTGGGCTTGAAGCAGTGGTGCATGTGCTGAGTGGGTCATCCGTACCGTTAAGTGCTACTGGGAAAGGATTTACTACCGCCAACATTGCGTGGCTCAAGATTCCTGAGTCAGGGAGTGCCCTGGATATGGGATGTGGTCAGCTGGAGCAGCTGGTACGCCCATCAGAGCTGTAGCCGTTAACGCCGAATCACCCGCAGCCACTTCCAGAAATTCAACAGACTACCGAGTGAACTGGCAACATAGGTCCAGGCGGCAGCCTTTAGCAGCTTGTGAGCAGCTGCCTCATCCTCTGGTTTGAGGTGCCCATCCGCCTTCAGGATCGGTAGTGCACGATTGAAGCTGGCATCGAATTCGACCGGCAGGGTGATCAGATGTGCCACCACTGGAGCCCCCATGCTGATCAGGCCGGCACCAAACAGGATCAGGGCAGGTAGCGGGCGGCGGGCCACCACGGCAAAAACCGGGGCGGCCATCAAAATCATCGCCCCCCAACGTTCTGCACTGGCGGTCTTGCCTACCATCCTGGAGCGCAAGGCCATCGGCGCATAGTCGGTATCATCCTGAATGGCGTGGCCCACCTCGTGTGCGGCGATGGTGATGGCAGTCAGGGTTTTGCCTGAGTAGTTGGATTCACTCAGTCGCACCGTCTTGTCACGTGGATCGTAGTGGTCCCCCTCTTTGGTGGATTCCAGTTGTACATGGTTGAGCCCGTAACGGTCCAGCATCATCCGCGCCAGCTCGGCACCACTGAGGTTGTAACGGTAGTCGGGGCCATCATATTTCATCATCACCCGTTTCACCCAGAGCTGGGGCAGGGTAATGGCGGCCAGTAGCAGTATCCCCAGTATTGCGAAGATCACAGCAACTCTCCTTCGAGATCATGCTCATCGGCGGCCACCATCTTTACTTCGATAAAGTCTCCGGGAGTGACTTGATTGACCTCTGGTAGATGGACCTCTCCATCGATCTCTGGAGCATCACCACGGGTACGTCCAATGGCCCCTTCGTCGCTGACGCTATCGATCAGAATGGTCTCGGTTGTGCCGATCTTCTGTTGTAGTTTGTTTTCACTGATCTGGCTCTGCAGGGCTATAAACTGTTCCAGCCGATCCTGCTTGATGTCTTCATCCACCGGATTGGATAGTGCATTGGCTGCTGCTCCTTCGACCGGTGAATAGGCGAAGGCGCCAGCCCGATCCAGCTGTGCAGCATTGAGGAAATCGAGCAGTTCTCCAAACTGTTGATTGGTTTCGCCGGGAAAGCCGACGATAAAGGTGCTGCGAAGGGTTAGATCAGGGCAGATCTCTCTCCACTGTTCAATCCGTTTCAAGGTGCGTTCCGTATCCCCTGGGCGCTTCATCGCCTTGAGGATGGAAGGGGAGGCGTGCTGTAGCGGTACATCAAGATAGGGGAGGATCTTCCTCTCTGCCATCATCGGAATCAGTTGATCGATCACCGGGTAGGGGTAGAGGTAGTGCAGCCGTACCCAGATCCCCAATTTACTCAGCTCCTCAGCCAATGTGGTGATGCGGGTGGAGAGCACGCCACCATTGATGATCTCACTGCGATAACGTAGATCAGCGCCATAGGCGGCGGTGTCCTGTGAGACCACCAGCAACTCCTTAACTCCGCTTTCAGTCAGTCGTTCCGCTTCGCCCAGCAGTTCCCCAATCGGACGACTGACCAGCTTGCCACGCAGATTGGGGATAATGCAGAAGCTGCACTGCTGGTTGCACCCCTCGGCAATCTTCAGGTAGGCGTAGTGGTTGGGGGTGAGGCGGATCGATCGATCTGGCAGCAGCTCAATCAATGGATCCTCGGGAGGAGGCAGTACCTTGTGCACCGCCTCCATCACCGCCGCCGTCTCGTTGGGGCCGGTAATCGCCAGCACCTCTGGGTGGTGGTTGAGAATCTTTTGCTCATCTCCACCGAGACAGCCGGTGACAATCACCCGTCCATTCTGTGCCATCGCCTCACCAATGGTATCGAGAGACTCCTCCACCGCTGCATCGATAAAGCCGCAGGTGTTGACCACCACCAGATCGGCAGCCTCATAGCTGTTGGCAAGCAGATACCCCTCCGCCCGCAGCTGGCTGAGAATGCGTTCCGAATCAACGGTGGCCTTGGGGCAACCGAGGCTGACAAAGCCGATGGTAGGGGGATTGGACATGGGGGAATTATACGTGGTTCAAGATGATGGCGTGGGTGGCTGAGTGAAGCGTGTCTCTTTTTCATGATGGTGGTTTCCATTTGTTGAAATCTTTGTAGAGTTATTTAAGAACAGAACCCATCAGGAACTAGAGAATGGTCAGAAAACAGATCTGGGTGGCTGTAGCGGCTCTTCCGCTTCTGCTCTTGTTGGGAGTGGTGCTCTACCTCTCCTCTCTCGACTTTAACCACTACAAACCCATGATAACGGCCAAGGTGGAAGCGCTGACCGGGCGTGAACTGACCATCCTTGGGGATATTGAACTGCAGCTCTCGACCTCGCCAACGCTGAGTGTGGAGCAGGTGCAGTTTGCCAATGCCGATTGGGGATTGCGCAGAGAGATGGTCACCATCCAGCGTATGGTTGCAGAGGTGGATCTCTGGTCGTTGTTTGGTGAGACACCTGAGGTGGTCCATCTGCTGCTGGAGCAGCCCGATATCCTGCTGGAACGTAGTAGCGAGGGGGCAGTGAATTGGCAGATGGGGGCAGTAGTGGATACTCCGCCAGAGTCCTCTGCAGAAGGAGGGGGAATTCCAAACTTCAAGCGGGCCGAGATCCGGGATGCACGACTCACCTATATCGATGGGGAGCGCGGTAGAAAAGAGGTGATTGTGGTCAAACAGTTGCAGACCTCTGCAACCCATCTTGGTGCACCGCTGCAACTGAAAATGGCGGGGCACTACAACAGTGATCCCTTTGATGTTGCACTCAAGCTGGATAGCCTGAAAACAGTGGAAGTGGGTGAACCTGCATCGTTGCAACTGGAGGTGGTGCTGGAACCGTTGAAGATGCAGCTCAATACCCAACTGCTGCTGGATCGAAAGCAGAGCCGATACCAGATGAGTGAGATTGATCTGCAACTGGCACAAAGCCGATTGCAGGGAGAGCTCTCTGTCGATCTCAGCCAGGACAAGCCAAGGTTGCAGGGAACCTTGAAGGCACCGCAGATCGATCTGATTGCGTTGGCGGCAGTGGTGCCGGAAGAGGTACAGAGCACAACTCAGGAACCGATAGAGGCCGCGGTGGATGGGCAGCCGCAGACCGAGCTACATCCTGAAAAGATCTTCTCCTCAAAACTGATCGATTTGATGGGGTTGAATGCAGTGGATGCAGAGATTGAGTTGCAGATCGAGCGGTTGGTCTCCCCCTATGCAGTGCTGGAGTCGTTGAAGGCAAAGGCAACGTTGGACAATGCCCATTTGGAGATTGCGCCGCTACAGTTTGATGTTGGAGGTGGTCATGTAGAGAGTCGCCTGTCACTCAATGGAACGGGGCCGGTGGCGCTGGAGGTTGCCCTTCAGGGCAAACAGATCTCTCTGGGACAGATGCTGGCCGATGCCGGTAAGGCGGACCAGCTGCAGGGGATGGTTACCGATATTGATATTGCGTTGCAGGGGAAGGGGTACACCCCAACTACGTTGATGGCCGATCTGGGTGGGAAGGTGCTGTTGCAGAGTGGAGAGGGCAAGGTGGACAACCAGTATCTCAATCTCACCGGAGGAGATCTGCTCAGTCAGTTGATCGCCTCGCTCAATCCAGCCGCCAAATCCGATCCCCATACGCTGCTGCAGTGTGCAGTGGTCAACCTCAAGATCAATCAGGGGGTGTGTAAGTTCGACAAGAACATTGCGATCGAGACCGACAAGATGGTGGTGGTCGGGTCGGGCGAGTTCGATCTGGGGGGTGAAACCCTCACGATCCTGTTGCTGGTTGAGTTTTTGCTCGGCGGTGGGAGTGTTAGAAATTCCGTGTCATTAGATTGATATTATGATCATGAGGAATGACACATGGAACAATTTGATTTTGAAAAGGCCGTAGCTGCTCTGCAGGATGGTCAGGAGCTAACGGGCAAGGATGGAATCCTTACCCCGCTGATCAAGCAGCTCACCGAAGCGGCCCTGCAAGCAGAACTGGCTGCTCATCTGGACGAGGATGAGCAGCCCAATCACAAGAATGGCTCTGGCAAGAAGACGGTTAAATCATCTTCTGGAAGCTTTGAGCTGAATACCCCAAGGGATCGCAACGGCTCCTTTGAGCCACAGCTAGTGAAGAAGCACCAGACCCACCTTACCGATTCCATTGAGCGCAAAATTCTCTCCCTCTATGGATTGGGGATGAGCTACCAGTCCGTACAGTCCCACATCGAGGAGCTGTATGGGTTGGATGTCTCCACAGCAACCATCAGCAGCGTTACTGACAAATTAATTCCTCTACTGAAGGAGTGGCAGCAGCGGCCACTGGAGAGCCACTACCCCTTCCTCTGGCTGGATGCGATCCACTACAAGATCCGAGAGGATGGGCGCTATCAAAGCAAGGCCATCTATACGATCCTGGGGGTTAATCTGGAGGGCAAGAAGGAGGTGCTGGGCCTCTACCTTTCGGAAAGTGAAGGGGCCAACTTCTGGCTCTCCGTGCTGACCGATCTACGCAATCGCGGGATCGAGGACATTCTGATCGCCTCTGTCGATGGCCTGAAGGGATTTCCGGAGGCGATCAACAGCATCTTTCCAGATACCGAGGTACAACTCTGTATCGTCCACCAGATCCGCAACTCTCTCAAGTATGTGGCCTCCAAGAACCAGAAAGCCTTTATGGCTGACCTCAAGAAAGTCTATAAGGCGGTCAGCAAAGAGGCTGCCGAAGAGGCACTGGATCAACTGAATGAGCAGTGGGGAGACAAGTACCCGCTGGTCATCAACTCCTGGCGTAGCAAGTGGGACAACCTCTCAGTCTACTTCCGCTACCCGGAGAAGATCCGCAGGATTATCTATACCACCAACATCATTGAGGCGGTCCACCGCCAGTTCAGGAAGCTGACCAAGACCAAGGGGGCCTTCCCCAACCAGAACAGCCTGTTGAAGCTGCTCTACCTGGGCATCCAGAATGCCGAGAAGAAGTGGACCATGCCGATACAGAACTGGAGCTTGACCCTCTCCCAGTTATCGATATATTTTGAGGGCAGGTTAGATGGAGT
>CAYFOU010000166.1:0-6787 GCA_964344805.1 uncultured Piscirickettsiaceae bacterium
ACCGGCATCGCCACCTTGAAGGTGGGCTACAACCGGGTGCATGGCTACTACATCGAGATCGGCAAGGCACAAAGCGGAGAGATTCCCGCCGAATATGTGCGCCGCCAGACCCTGAAGGCGGCAGAACGCTTTATCACCCCGGAGCTGAAGGAGTTTGAGGACAAGGTACTCTCCGCCAACGAGCGCGCCCTGAGCCGGGAAAAGGCGCTCTACGACGAACTGATCCAGAAATTGATCGCAGAGCTGACCCCACTGCAGCAGTGTGCCAGCGGCATCGCCGAACTCGATGTGCTGACCAATCTGGCAGAGCGGGCGGAACAGCTCGACTGGGTGCGACCCCAACTGGTCGAGGAGAGCTGTCTACAAATCAGCGCCGGACGCCATCCGGTGGTGGAGCAGGTCTCGGAGAATCCGTTTGTCGCCAATGATCTGGAGCTTGATGAGGCCACCCGGATGTGGATCATTACCGGCCCGAATATGGGTGGAAAGAGCACCTTCATGCGGCAAAATGCACTGATCGTGCTACTGGCCCATATCGGCAGCTTTGTCCCCGCCTCGGCCGCCACCATCGGTATGGTGGATCGCATCTTCACCCGTATCGGCGCCTCGGATGACCTTGCCGGTGGGCGCTCCACCTTCATGGTGGAGATGACCGAAACCGCCAATATCCTCCACAACGCCACCTACCGCAGTCTGGTGCTGATGGACGAGATCGGGCGCGGCACCAGTACCTATGATGGCCTCTCGCTGGCCGGGGCCTGTGCCGAGCATCTGGTCACGGCACATGGGGCGCTGACCCTGTTTGCCACCCACTACTTTGAACTGACCGCGATGCCGGAGCGTATCCCCGAGGTGAAGAATGTCCACCTCGATGCCGCAGAACATGGGGATGGCATTGTCTTCCTCCACGCGGTGCGCTCCGGCCCCGCCAACCAGAGTTACGGACTGCAGGTGGCGAGTCTCGCCGGTATCCCGAAAAAGGTGATTCTGCAGGCGCGGGAGCGGCTGGTGACGCTGGAACAGGAGCAGGCAGAACTGCCACCCCCCTCCTCTGCTCTGCCCGCCGAACCGCAACAGCAGATGTCACTGTTTACCACCTCGGCCGTTGAGGAGTCGCTACGAGAGATCAATCCCGACCAGCTTACCCCCCGTGAGGCACATAATTTTCTCTATGAGCTCAAAGAGTTGTTAAACTCCTAGTTTCAGGAGAAATTCCTACACGGAATGGATAGCTAAAGAGGGGCACCCATGAGTTCTGAATCTCCCAAACAGTATCGGTTGTTGTGTGTCGATGACGAGGCCGAGGTCATCGAGTACTACAAAACCATCTTCGAAGAGGACTCTCTCGAAGATGAGTTCGATATGGCACTCGATTTCATTGCAGATCTTCCACACGACAATGAACACACCCTACAGCACTACTTCGAAGAGGAGATCGCTACCCAGACCGACTACTTCTCTCAGGGAATGAAGGCAGTGGAGGCGGTTGAGCAGGCACTCGATCAGGGGGAGCACTATGCGGTTGCCCTGGTCGATATCCGTATGCCACCGGGCATTGATGGGCTGGAGACCGCCCGCCAGATCCGTGCACTGGACAGAGACATTCTGATCTTTATTGTAACCGCCTACTCCGACTACACCGTGGAGGAGATCCAGAAGGTGCTGAACCACGATATTCTGGTACTACAGAAACCCTTCTACCCTGATGACGTGCTTCAGTTCACCTCCAATGCAATCAAGGTATGGGAGCAGTCAAATACCCTGCAGCAGCTCAACAATCGACTGGAGCAGGTCTCACCAATCGCCTCAGAACTTTTCTGGGAGGCCGATCTTCAGGAGGACACCTTTTTCCCTTCAAAACATCTGCTACAGCAGATTGGGGAGGCCCACCGAGGGAAAATAACCAAATTCTCCAACTTTCTTACCTATCTCCACCCTGAAGACCGGAAAAGCACAGAGGCAATCCTTCAGTCGGGCAACAAGCAGTTTACCCTCTCCCACCGTTTAAGAACCGGAGAAGAGCAGGGCTACCACTGGTTCCAAACCCGTGGAGAGATCAGCTATGGTCCACAACAGACCCCAGAGGTGATTCAGGGAGTCACACTGGCCATAGAGCAGCTTCCCTCACAGGAACAGGATGCCGACAAACTGCTCAAAGACTATCTGCGCTCCCTGAAGGATGCCTCCAGCACCCTCCCCAGCTCCAACATCCTGAACAATGACACCTCCTTCCCCAACCTCTGTCAGGAGGCGATAACCGCCGAACGCCCGTTCACCATTCTGTTGATCCAGCTGGAGGGGGTATCACAGGCCCGAGGGCGTGTGGGGGTGCATATCTGCACCCAGCTGATTCAGGAGTGCGCCAAAAGGATAGAGGGCACCGTGGAGGGTGAATTTCAGCTATTCGACTATCTGGATGAGCTGCTGATTCTCTATATGGAGGGAGAACACTCCAAACAGTGCAATGATGCACTCACTCAAACACTGGTGGATGCCCTCAGCTTTACCTTCTCCCCGCAGATGGTGAAGGCCGAGATCACCCCAAAGATCGAGTGCCACACCTATCCCGAAGACCGGGAGTGGATTGAAAAGCTGGCGGTCTAAATAGAAACCCAAAAGCCCCTGAAGTTCAGGGGCTTTCCTTATTGACTACTGCAGTCCCAGATCAAACCGCATCCAGCTTGCGGAAACGATCCGGAATCAACCGCAGGTCCGCCATGCCACTACTCAGCGCCGCCCAGAATGTGGCCTCCTCCTCATAGACGATCTTGTAGTACTGCACCTTCATGGTGAGTGCACTGCCGATCAGGATGGAGATCAATACCAGAATGGAGCCCACCGCCAGTGTAGAGAGGCCGGTAATCCCCTGCCCGAAGGTGCAGCCCATGCCCAGAATGGCACCCAGCCCCATCAACACACCACCGATCATGTGGTTGATGAAATCCTCTCTGGAGACGAACCACTCGATACGAAAATTGCCGGTGGTAATGGAGTAGACAAATGATCCGGTAGCCACACCGGCAATCGCAATCAGCCCCACGGTAATCATTGAGCTGTCAAGCCCGGTGATGATCAGCCCCCAGAGATCCCCGGTTGGTGCCCCAAAGGTAAGCGACTGCACCCCCATCCCGCGTGGCGGATTATCCATGAATTCAATCGCCTCCAGTACACTGGTGCCCAGTGGGCCGCCGGTGATGAACCATGCAGCAGCAACGGTCAATCCAACCACAATCCCCCCGGTCACCAGCTCCAGATGCTTGCGAAACTCGGCATTTCTGAAGATTACAAAGAGAATGGCGCCGGAAATCAGCAGGGAGAAGATGGCACGCAGATAGGGCATATCATCCTCGCAGGTGGCGAAGAAGGAGGCGATCTCCTGCGTCTCCAGACCATATTGGCTCAGATCAACGGTAAATGGTTTCAGCAGACCAAAGGTGAGCTGATAACCGATATCGGTGGCGGTCATCAGATAGGCGGTACACCCCATCGTCAGCAGTACCACAATCGATTTGAGGTTACCCCCACCAATACGGATCATGGTCTTGTTGCCACAACCACTACCCAGTGTCATACCGATACCGAACAACAGTCCACCAACGATATACTGCCCGATCGCCAGAGAGCTGGAGCGATAGGTGGGACGAGAGTTATCCAGCTCCACCAGCCCCGCACTCTGCAAAAACAGGGTCCCCAGAATGGCTACTGCGATCGCCAGCATCCAGGCATAGAAACGACTCTTGTCCCCCATGTTGACCCAATCCGATACCGCCCCCATGGTACAGAAGTTGGTCTTGTTTGCCGTGGCCCCCAAAATCACGGTTATCAGGAAAAGATAACCGTACATCTCTGTGATTACTTGTTCTTCCATAGCGGTTTCATGCTCTTTTTATTGTGTTTGGCTAAATACGAAAGACAGGGACCTCCGAGGCTATATATCCCCCCTGCAGAAGTTCCCCATCAACAGACACCCCCTCTGATGTCTATTTCCTATGTTACAAATTATTTCAAAAAGATGCACCCCTTAGTTCAAGTTTAGTTGCTGAATCAATTTGGGCGCAGGCATATAGCCACCAATCACCTCACCATTATCAATCACAATATGGGGAGTCCCCTTCAGCCCGAAGATCGAGGCGAGCTGAATCTGCGAAAGAATCGGGGTCTCGCAACTTTTGGCCTCCAGCTTCTCCCCCGCCTTGGCCTGAGTCATCGCCCTGGCACGATCTTCTGCACACCAGACGTTGACCGCCTTGTCATAGGAGGGTGAGTTGATACCGGCGCGCGGATAGAGCAGATAGCGCATCTTGATCCCTGCATCGAGCAGCGCCTGACGCTCTTCATGAAGTCTTACGCAGTAGGGACAGTCGATATCGGTAAAGACAGTGATCGTACGCTTGGTCTCTTTCGGAGTGTAGACCACCATCTCGCTCTCATCGAGCCCGTTGAGCACCTCAAGACGAGCCATGGCGATACTCTCTTCGGTCAGATTCTTGCGCTCGGCCATATCGAGCATGCTGCCATCGATCAGGTAGCGACCATCAGCCGAGATGTAGAGCACCGAGGTGCCGTAACGGACCAGATAGAGTCCGGGGACCGGGGTCTCACTGAGCTGATCCGGTGCGCGCGAAGGGGCCAGCAGATTGAGCTGTTCGGTTACCGCAGCCGGAATCTGATCTGCCATGACGGGGAATGACAAGCCCCCTGAAAAGGTGAGAAGCAGACCGGAAACCAGATTAACCATTCTTTTTTTCATTTTAACTTTCATCCTCTTGGGTGGTGTTCTTCATGTATATTTTTCAATCGTTCCTTGGCCACATGGGTATAGATCTGCGTAGTGGAAAGATCGCTGTGCCCCAGCAATACCTGTACAGACCGCAGGTCCGCACCATGGTTCAACAGGTGGGTGGCAAAGGCGTGGCGCAGAGTATGAGGAGAGAATGGCGTATTCACTCCCGCTCTCTTTCCATACTGCTTGAGTCGAACCCAGAACGCCTGTCGTGTCATCCCCGCCCCCCTTGCAGTAACGAAGAGCGTATCGGAGATGCACCCATTGAGCAAATCGGGGCGCCCATCCTGCAGATAACTCTCAACCCACTGCACCGCCTCCCCTCCCAGCGGTACCAAACGCTCCTTATTCCCCTTGCCGAGGATCCGGGCCACCCCCTGACGCAGGTTGACCCCATCCATCCGCAGCTTGACCAGCTCGGAGACCCGCAGTCCGCCCCCATACATCATCTCGATCATCGCCCGGTCGCGCAGCCCCAGCGGGGTCTCCGGCTGCGGCGCCTCCAAAATTGCCACCACCTCCTGCTCACTCAAGGTCTTGGGCAGAGCCCGACCAATCTTGGGCGAATCAATACGGGCGGTGGGATCATCGGTGCGCATCCCCTGCTGCAACAGATAGAGATAGAAACGGCGCAACGCACTGAGGATACGCGCCACGGTGCGGGCATGGCGCTTCTTCTCCTGATTCAGATAGGTGAGATAACGCTGCAGCGCCACCCTATCCGCCTGCAGCAGATTCTCCCCCTCCCCCTGTAGCCAGATCGCATACTGATTGAGGTCGCTACGATAGGCGGACAGTGTGTTGTCGCTAAGCCCCTTCTCCATCCACAGGGCATCGAGAAAGCGCTCTACGGTCTGTTGTGACTGCGGGTCCATTTCAGTAGAAATAAAAAAGGCGAATCAATTGCTGATTCGCCTTCTCTGTCGATTCCGTATGGAAGCGGTGATCGTTAGATCTTCTCGCGGATACGCGCCGCCTTGCCGGTACGCTCACGCATGTAGTAGAGCTTGGCACGACGAACCACACCACGACGCTTCACAGTGATGCTGTCGATCATTGGGCTGTAGGTCTGGAATACACGCTCTACCCCCTCACCGTAGGAGATCTTGCGCAGGGTAAAGGCGGAGTTGAGGCCACGATTCTTCTTCGCAATGCAGAGACCTTCAAAGGCCTGCAGACGCTCACGGTCACCCTCTTTTACCTTAACCTGGACAACCACGGTGTCACCGGCACCAAACTCGGGGATTTCACGCCCCATCTGCTCTGCTTCCAATGCTTGAATAATGTTGCTCATCACGCTTTACCTCTCGATAATAATTCCGAACGTTTTATGCGTCCGACTTTGAAGGCGCGTATTATACGTTTTTAAAAAATAATTTCACCCGAAAAATCGATTATTTTGGGCCATTTTTTTAAAAGTGCCTCTACAAAATAGACATTTTCCTGCAAGTACGAGAAGGCACCGCACGGAGAGCCACAGTGTACACGCAAGTACATGAGGACTCGAGTACGGAGCTGACGAAGTCATTGCTGGAAAAGGGCATTTTTAGAGGTGCTTTTTAATTAAATCGGGGCGTCTCTTTTCCGTCCTTTGTTTCGCTTGTTGATGCCGCCACTCGGCAATTTTCTGGTGGTTTCCACTCAACAAAACCTCCGGCACTGCCATCCCGTCGACCACCTCTGGACGACTGTAGTGAGGGCAGTCGAGCAGTCCATCGGCGAAGGAGTCTTCGGCCGCTGAATCGGCATGGCCCAGCGCACCCGGCAACAGGCGGATCACCGCATCCATTAGCACCATTGCCGGCAACTCTCCCCCACTGACCACATAATCGCCAATCGAGATCTCCTCATCCACCTCGGACTGGATCAGCCGCTCATCCACCCCCTCATAGCGCCCTGCGAGCAGAATCACCCCCTCCATCCGGCTCAACGCCTCAGCACGCTGCTGGGTCAGCGGAGCCCCCTGTGGAGAGAGATAGATCAGATGAGGTTCAATCCCGGCCG
>CAYFOU010000167.1:0-643 GCA_964344805.1 uncultured Piscirickettsiaceae bacterium
TTATATGACCAAGGCTTTCTCTTTTTTATTCCTTTCTATATGCGGATCCGGGCACCATCTTTAAAATATGAGTGAACGTCCTCTACAACTGGTCTCCGACTACCAACCCGCCGGGGATCAGCCCGTCGCCATCGATCAACTGGTCGAGGGGCTGGAGGATGGATTGGCCCATCAAGTGCTGCTGGGCGTGACTGGATCAGGCAAGACCTACACCATCGCCAATGTGATCGAGCGGGTGCAGCGCCCGACCGTGCTGATGGCCCACAACAAGACGCTGGCGGCGCAGCTCTACGGGGAGATGAAGGCCTTTTTTCCCAACAATTCGGTGGAGTATTTTGTCTCTTATTATGACTACTACCAGCCCGAGGCCTACGTACCGACCACCGACACCTTTATCGAGAAGGATGCTTCGATCAACGAACACATCGAGCAGATGCGGCTCTCGGCCACCAAGGCGCTGCTGGAGCGTGAAGACTCCATTATTGTCGCCACCGTATCAGCAATCTACGGTTTGGGAGATCCCGAGCACTATCTGAGCATGATGCTGCACATCTCCCGTGGGGAGATCATTGACCGCCAGTTCATCCTGCGGCGCCTGGCCGAGCTGCAGTACACCCGTAATGATGCGGTGCTACAACGCGGC
>CAYFOU010000167.1:653-6781 GCA_964344805.1 uncultured Piscirickettsiaceae bacterium
GTAACTTCAGCGTGCGCGGTGAGATCATTGATATATTCCCGGCCGACTCCGAACGTGAGGCGGTCCGCATCGAGCTGTTTGATGAGGAGGTGGAGAACATCTCCCGTTTTGATCCGCTGACCGGCGAGGTGCTGCAGAAGCTGCCCCGTGTCACCATCCACCCCAAGACCCACTACGTCACCCCGCGCCAGACCATCCTCGATGCGATTGAGGAGATCAAGCTGGAGTTGAAGGAGCGGCTGGAGCAGCTGCGGGAGCGCAACAAACTGGTGGAGGCGCAGCGGTTGGAGCAGCGGGTCAAATATGATGTGGAGATGATGTTGGAGCTGGGCTACTGCTCCGGCATCGAGAACTACTCCCGCTACCTCTCTGGGCGTGCACCGGGGGAGTCGCCGCCAACCCTGATGGACTATCTGCCCGACAATGCGCTGATGGTGATCGATGAGAGCCACGTCACTGTACCGCAGATCGGCGGCATGTACCGTGGTGACCGATCGCGCAAGGAGACGCTGGTGGAGCACGGTTTCCGTCTCCCTTCGGCACTGGATAATCGCCCGCTACAGTTTGACGAGTTCGAGCGCCTCTCACCACAGACCATCCACGTCTCTGCAACCCCCGGCAACTACGAGCTGGAGCACACCGGAGAGGATGTGGTGGAGCAGGTGGTACGCCCCACTGGGCTGCTCGATCCCGAGGTGGAGGTGCGGCCGGCCACCACACAGGTCGATGATCTGCTGAGCGAGATCCACAAGCGGGTCGAGGTCGATGAGCGGGTGCTGGTCACCACACTAACCAAGCGGATGGCGGAAGACCTGACCGACTACCTCGATGAGCATGGAGTGCGGGTGCGCTACCTCCACTCCGATATCGATACCGTGGAGCGGGTGGAGATCATCCGTGAACTGCGCCTCGGTGATTTTGATGTACTGGTGGGGATCAACCTGCTGCGAGAGGGGCTCGATATGCCGGAGGTCTCACTGGTGGCGATCCTCGATGCGGACAAGGAGGGATTCCTGCGTTCTGACCGCTCTCTGATCCAGACCATCGGTCGTGCCGCCCGCAACGCCAACGGCAAGGCGAT
Organism: uncultured Piscirickettsiaceae bacterium; assembly: GCA_964344805.1. Classification (GTDB taxonomy): domain Bacteria; phylum Pseudomonadota; class Gammaproteobacteria; genus Thiopontia. The sequence continues at coordinate 1,735 of CAYFOU010000167.1, forward strand.
CCTCTATGGTGAGAAGATCACCGGCTCAATGCAGCGGGCGATCGACGAGACCGAACGCCGCCGCAATAAACAGATCGAACACAACGAAGAACACGGCATTACCCCAAAGACCATCCGCAAGGAGATCGCCAATATCCTGGAGGCGGTGCCGGGTGCCAAACGGGGCAAGGGACGGTTGCGCAAGGTGGCGGAAGAGCCCGCTATCTACAGCGGAGATGATCCCAAGGTGCTACAGAAAGAGATCAACAAACTGGAGAAGCAGATGTACGCCCATGCGCGTGATCTGGAGTTTGAAGAGGCGGCACAGCTACGCGATCAGATCGAGCTGCTCAACAAACGTTTGGTCGGTGCGTAACGTAAGAATCCGCTACTGCACCGGCTCTCTTCCATGCATCTGCCGGTAATGCTGGATATACCAATCGGGCAGAGGTGGCCCGTAGTCATAGAGGTACTCAGCGACCCGGCGCACCTGTTCAGCGTCATAGCCCAGCTTCGGCATGACCCCAAAGCGTCTAATGGCACCGGGCATCAAGGTTTGAGAGGCATCAGGCTCCCACACCCAGTCCACCACTCGCTCGATAAAACCCTCGCGATCCGGGTAGGTGCCTTTAACATGGTTGATCACCGCAAACATCGGCGGGGCAGTGGTCGGCATCCCCTCAGATAGATGGCAGCTGGTACACAGCTTCTCATATAGTGCCTTGCCATACTCACCATTCGCGGAGAGTGGCGTCGCGGCAAATGAGAGGGCCGCCATGCTGATCAAGATTCGTAAACCTGTCATCTTCAATTTATTCTCCTATTTTATTGCTTTCGTGCAGTTACAAGAAAAACGGGAAAGTGTTGACTGTTTCTCCCAACCGTTAAGGCGGTCACAAACTGGATATCACTAAATCCAGCCTTCTCCAACTGATGGCCCAGCGCCTCCCGATCAAACCCATGATGGAAAACCCCTTCAACATCTTCAGGGTGGAAGGTTTCATCCTCCTGATCAAGATCAGCCAGTGTGATCTGACCGCCTGAAACAAGGTGGTCAGCGAAGGTTTTCAACAGCGCGTCCGTGTCTTCAACGTGGTGCATCGCCATCGCACTGATGATGAGATCAAATTTATCTGCCAAAGGTTGATTGAGGATATCCTGACATACGGTCTCCACTTTGCCTTGCAGCGCCTCTTTCTGAGCGAGTTGATCCAGCATAGCGGGGGAGATATCCACTGCCACCACCCGTTTCACCTTGGGCGCTACATGTGCACAAATCAGGCCGGTGCCTGCACCAAAGTCCATCACTTGATGTTCAGGGGTAAGAGCTATATTGTCCAGCAATACGCTGCCGATTCCTTCAGATAAAACCTGCGCCAAGGGGCGTGCATCCCAGTTATCAGCCTTCTCTTTAAATAGATCACCCATCGTTTTCTTCTCAATCGCTCCGGCCACTATCATCCCACAACTTGCAATCTTGCTCATCTTGATGGTTGGAGAGAAGAGAAATGCGCTTGGTTACTGTTGAGCAGCATAAACCTTGGATTATGTAATCAGTTTGGAGCAATCGTTCTTTCAGATAGGGGCGCAACAATTTGTAACACATTAAATAGAAGCAAGATGATAGCATCCAATTAAAGAGGGTCGTTCAGTGCTATACGGTGGTCGTTGTAAGTCTGATTTCGATCCTAAGCGGACACCGAGAAAGAGACCAGCTAGTAGAACTTACATGATACACGTATCAATAAAAAAGGACGAAAGTATAAGAGGTTAATATGACAGGAAAACCTCACACAGAGAACACATCTGCTGCAGGGACAATTGCTGGGTTTGATTACCAATATTACTATTTTTTATTCAAGTTATTAACACTCAAGAAGGGTGAAACAATTGGATTTGAATTATTGGATGATGTACATACTCAGCTTGATAATGACCATCTTGTTCTCATTCAAATCAAATACACAATTCAGAAAAAATCGGATGGAACTACGGCTAATTTAACTGAGTTTGACCCCGATTTATGGAAAACACTGCATAATTGGAGCGCCGTTATCAAGGATAAAAATGACGGCAGAGAGTACTCAGATGAACAAAAGGCTTTTGTAGAAAAGGCCAGTTTTGTTTTAGCAACCAATAAATCATTTTCATCGAACAATGATTTCCTTTCGAATCTTTCCAAATTTCAAGATGGAAATATGGAATTTGAGGACATAAAGAATTACCTGGTTGGACTTCATGGGTTAGCTAAATCAGAAAAAACAAAAAAATATATCAATTCAGTGGTTGATCTAGATGAAGCAATCTTAAAAGAATTCTTAAATAGAATAAAATATGACTTGCAGGCTGATCGAATAATTGAGCAATGTAAAACAGCGCTTGAGGAGAAAGATGTCAATCCAAAGTCTATCGATAGTCTCTTCAATCAATTGGATTCCGTTGTTCGGCAAGATATTTTCATAAACTTCTCTAGTAGTAAAAAGCTAATTTATAACTTCAAAGAAAGGACTCGAAAGTTTAGACGATACTTTGATATAGCAAACAATCCAGAATTAAAGATACAAAAGTTTGATGGCGGCCTGCCTAATAGTATTGACGAACAAATCTTTATTAAGCAGCTCTTAGACATAGAAGATATCAATCTGAGCGAGCAAGAAATTATCCAAAATTACACTCGTTACAGACTTATGCTGGAAAGTAACTTATCCAATTGGGTGGAAGAAGGTCAGTTAACCTCTGAAGAAATCAAGATATTTGAAGATGAAATATTTAGGCAATGGGAAACGGAATACCGGTATTCATATCGAAAAAAAGATAATCCTGACGAATATATTGACATCGCCCATAATATTTTAAAGGCGATGAGAGATAAAGAATTATCAATATCAGGACAAAAATTACTATCAGATATGAGTCATGGAAGCTTATATAGTCTTTCAAATAAACCCCAAATTGGATGGCTTAAAAACTGGGAAGAGAAGTATAAATGAGGACGGAAACACTAAATAATTTAGCCTTTGCTTCGTTGGCTATGTCCCTAGTAGTAGAGAAGTCGCAAAAACTTGAGCTAACTAAGGCTCTGCTGATAATGCCTTTTATCGCACATAAAGAACTGTTGTCTTATTTGGCCAATGGAAGAACTCAAATAATAAGCCTAGATAAGCTGGTAATAGATAAGCTTCACTGCTTTTCAAACTTCAATAAACGCTATTACGACAACTTGAGCACATCTATAAATGCCATTCAGTTTCTTTCTGAGATCGATATGATTTCTGTAGATAATTCTCGCATAGTATCAAAGGAAAAGGCTGAGCCCCTTTGCTCAGTTGGAGGTCGACTAAAGAGAGTTGCTAAGGCCGCTAATAATATATCAAAAATATTAAGTGAAGACGAAACAATCTTATACTTGAATTTAAGGATTGAGATATGAAGTATTCCTTAACAAAAATAATTCTTTGGATGAACGATGAAAATAGTTATAGGAGGGAGCTTGAATTTGAAGAAGACAAGGTAAATGTCATAACTGGGGAGTCAAATACTGGAAAAACAGCCATTCTTCATATTATTGATTACTGCCTCTTCGCGTCGAGGCATAAAATCGCAGAGAGTAAAATTAATGAGAATGTCGCTTGGTATGGAATAAATCTCAAGATAAATGACAAAAATTACACTATTGCGAGAAAATCACCCAATAAAACAAAGGCCTCGAGCGATTACTATTTTTCATCGACTGGTGAAGTTCCCGATCTTCCTTCTTCAAATATGACAGAAGGCAGCTTAAAGGAAATATTAGAGACCGAATTTGATATTGATAAGGACGTAACAATTCCGTTCGGAGGAAGGTCATTAAAAGCCAACAGTAAGATATCATTAAGATATTTTATGTTATTTTGCAGTATTTCAGGTGACATTATTCAGCATAGTGAGGTGTTTTTTGATAAGCAGAATGATAATAGATATAGAGAAGCTCTTCCTAGAATCTTTGACCTTGCGGTAGGAATTGAAACAATCGAAAACATTCTTATGCGAGAGAAAAAGCTAAATTTGCAAGAAAAATTATCTAAAATAGAAAAAAAGAATGCGAATGTTTTGGTGAAAAAGTCAGAATTTCATGATGAACTTAAAAGCATAACCTCTCAGGCTAGGGAGTTCGGGTTAATTAATGAAGAAAGCGAAACATTAGAATCTTTTGAATCTCTTAAGTTGCTCATTAATGCTGCAACTAATCAAGCCTATAGCGAAAAAGGGAGCAGACTTGATGAAATAATTTCAGAGAAAAGCTTTCTGGTGCGGAAGATTAGAAATCTTACGAGATTTCAATCAGCATACAATGAGTACAAATCTAGCTTGAACGTCATTGAGGACAGTTTGAGGCCAGTAGAATATTGGAAGAGTAAGGACGATATAGTAAAAACCTCTATATTTGATGATCTGATTAGTTCTTTAGAAGAGGATTTGCATCGGATCAAGCAAGCAAATAGGAAAAGAACACCTATTGACGGAAAAACCTCAGATGAAATCGCAGAATGCAAACGATTGATAAAAGAGCTTGAAGAAGAAGAAAAGGCTCTGCCTAAAAAAGTAAAGAGCTTTAGCGATGATAGGGATAAGTACATTTTTCTAGGTCAAACTAAGACTAAGCTCGACCTATACGCCTCCAATGAGGATAATAATGAAATTACATCGACAAAAGAAATTGAAGATCAGTTAATTTTAATCCAGGTTGCTGATACTACTGACAACAGAGAGTTATGTATTAAGGTTTTGGAAGAAATCATTCAAGGATACATGAAATTAGTCGAGCCATCATTGGAGAACTACGGAAACTACCAGCCAGTCTTTAATTATAAAGACAAGAAAATAGATTTTAGAAAGCCTAAAACAACGTATATTGAAGCAGCCGGAAGTAGTTCGAACGATATGTTTAAACACCTCTTTATGTTTTTAGGGCTTCATGAGCTAATGCTAACAAAAAACAGCAAACATGTTCCTTCATTTTTGCTAATTGATCAGCCTAGCCCGTATATTTCATAGTAAAGGTAGGGCGAACCCGGCTTTCGCCATATAA
>CAYFOU010000168.1:0-6748 GCA_964344805.1 uncultured Piscirickettsiaceae bacterium
AATCACCCCCGAGTTTGTGCGTGATGAGATTGCCCGCGGACGCGCCATCATCCCGGCCAACATCAACCACCCGGAAGTGGAGCCGATGATCATTGGGCGCAACTTCCTGACCAAGATCAACGCCAATATTGGCAACTCTGCGCTCGGTTCTTCCATTGAAGAGGAGGTGGAGAAGATGGCCTGGTCGATCCGCTGGGGCGGCGATACCGTGATGGACCTCTCCACCGGACAGAATATTCACGAGACCCGCGAGTGGATTGTGCGCAACTCCCCGGTACCGATCGGCACCGTACCGATCTATCAGGCGCTGGAGAAGGTGAACGGCATTGCCGAGGACCTCAGCTGGGAGGTCATGCGTGACACCCTGATCGAGCAGGCGGAGCAGGGGGTGGACTACTTCACCATCCACGCCGGGCTGCTACTGCGTCATGTGCCGATGACGGCGGAACGTGTTACCGGTATCGTCTCCCGCGGTGGTTCGATCATGGCCAAGTGGTGTCTGGCACACCATCAGGAGAACTTCCTCTACACCCACTTCGAAGAAATCTGCGAGATCATGAAGGCCTATGACGTCTGCTTCTCGCTGGGTGATGGGCTGCGCCCCGGATCGCTGGCCGATGCCAATGATGCCGCTCAGTTTGGAGAGCTGGAGGCGCTGGGTGAGCTGACCCAAATCGCCTGGGAGCACGACGTACAGACCATTATCGAGGGGCCGGGCCATGTGCCGATGCACATGATCAAGGTCAACATGGAGAAGCAGCTCAAGGAGTGCGGCGAGGCGCCGTTCTACACCCTTGGCCCGTTGGTGACCGACATCTCCCCGGGGTACGACCACCTCAGCTCCGCGATTGGTGCGGCGATGATTGGCTGGTACGGTACCGCGATGCTCTGCTATGTCACCCCCAAAGAGCATTTGGGGCTGCCGGACAAGGAAGATGTGCGTGAGGGGATCGTTGCCTACAAGGTGGCGGCCCATGCGGCTGATTTGGCCAAGGGGCACCCTGGTGCACAGGTGCGCGACAATGCGATGAGCAAGGCGCGCTTCGAGTTCCGCTGGCACGACCAGTTCGCACTGGCGCTTGATCCCGAGCGTGCCATCGAGTTCCACGATGCGACTCTGCCCAAGGAGTCGGCCAAGGTGGCCCACTTCTGCTCGATGTGTGGTCCCAAGTTCTGTTCGATGAAGATCAGTCAGGAGGTGCGTGACTTTGCCGAGCAGCAGCAGGGGATGGAGGAGAAGTCCAAGGAGTTCAAGGAGAGCGGTAGTGAGATCTACCAGAAGGTATAACTACTATTGATGCTCCAGTCGTTTGAGCTGGAGCATCAGCAGTGTCCCCAATACCATCATTCCAGCTGCTAGCCAGAGTCCATCGCTGTAGTTGCCGCTCTGCTGAGCCAGCAGCCCGGTAATCGCTGGTGCCGCAATCTGAGCAATCCCGTAACTGATCGTCATCTTCCCCATCATCTTCGCAGGGCGAGTGGGGTAGTAGCGCCCCGCCATCGTCAGTACCAGACTGACGATACCGACAAAGGTACTGCCAAATAGTAGAGCGCTGACAATCGCCCCCGTCAGCGTGGTGACCATCAACGGCATCAGGATGCTGATGATCTGCAGCACAAAGGCGAGGATCAGTGCATTGATCTCACCGCTGCGTCGAGCCACCAGATCCCAGATGATGCAGGCGGGGGCCGCCCCCAGCCCCAATAGCAGAAAGGTCCAGTTGCCATTGCCGGAGAGGCTCGGGATCTGTTCGATAATATCGACAATAAAGGTGGCGCTGACCACATAGCCCACTCCTGCACAGAAATAGGCGGCCATAAACAGCAGCAGAAAGGCGCGGCTAGGCGGGGTGTCGACCAGCGTCTCTCCATTTTGTGTGGTGCCGCTCTCGCCGGGAGGAGGCAGCCAGCGCCAGGCAGGAATCAGCAGGAATGCCCCTGCAATCGTCAGTAGAAGCCACTGCTGCTCCCACGGAACTCCCTGCATCCACTCTATTGCCACGGCACTGAAGGCGATGCCGAGCCCCAGCCCACTGAAGTGGATACCCAGCTCACTGCGGTGGTTGTGGCGCAGTAGCCAGTGGAGAATTAGTCCAGAGCCGATCAGCAGGCCGGCGGCACTGCTCAGTCCGGCGAAGAAGCGGGAGAGTGACCAGAGCCAGAGATTCTCGGTCAATCCCATCATTGCTGTGGTCACCACCGCAACAATCAGCCCGATGCGGTAGAGACGATCCTTGAGCTGTAGATCACTGATCAGTGAGGCGATGATGGCGCCACTGAAATAGCCGATGTAGTTGATCGAGGCGAGCCATCCCCCCTCGGCGATGCCCAGCCCGGCCTGTTGCTGCATGATCGGCAGCAGTGGGGTATAGGCGAAGCGGGCGATGCCCAACATCAGGATCAGGCTGAGGATACCGGCGCTGAGGATTTGAATGCGTTTCATCTCTATGGGGTGCTCACTGTGAAATCAGTCTATGCAAGGTACATCTTGACATCTATCGATTCAAACGAATAATTTAGATCTGAATATTCTCTATTGGAGATACTGATGGAGCTGTTATCGTTAAAAACCTTTCAGGCGGTGGTGGATGAGGGTGGAGTGCTGGCGGCCTCCCATGCGCTCAATACCGTGCAATCCAATGTGACCGCCAGAATTCAGCGGCTGGAGCAGGAACTCAATACACAGCTCTTCTACCGTAAGGGGCGTGGACTGGTGCTGACCCCATCCGGGCAGCTGCTGTTGGGGTATGCACAGCAGTTGCTGCAGCTGGAGTCACAGGCGACCGCAGCGATGATGCAGATGGGGGAAGAGAGCGGTGAGCTGCGGGTGGGGGCGATGGAGGCCTTCGCAGCGTTGCGACTGCCTGCCCTGTTGAAATCGGTCCATCAGCGGCATCAGGGGGTTTTATTGCGTGTCAGTAGTGGCTTCTCGGCTGATCTGGTGGAGTTGGTGCTGCACCACAAGCTCGATTGCGCCTTTGTTGGCGGCGTGGTGGAGCACCCCGAATTAGAGGTGATCGAACTGAGACAGGATGAGCTGGTGCTGATCTATTCGCAGCAGGAGGTGTTGAGCCAATTGCCGCTGATCCTATTTCGTGAAGGGTGCTCCTATCGGGCGCGTGCATTGAGTTGGCAGCGCGAACAGGGGCATGAGCTCAATGGCATGATGGAGCTGGGTTCACTTGATGCCATATTGGGGTGTGTGGCGGTCGGGATGGGGGCGACGCTGATGCCGCGTTGGGTGGTGGAGCAGAGTCGCTATCGGGAGGAGTTGGTGGTTGAGCCGATTGCAGCGGAGTGGTCGAAGGTTCCGACACTGCTGATCCAGCATCGGGATGCGCTGCCGCTATCGGCGTTGGATACGCTGAAAAGGGAGGCGGTCTCGCAGATCCGTTGAGGAGAGGTTTTTGTGCAAAGGTCTTGAGGAGATCAGTTTTCCTCTTCACGTCTCCAGTGTCCCGATTTGCCGCCTTTCTTCTCGGTCAGCCACACGCCGCCCATCTCCATACCGCGATCCACCGCCTTGCACATATCATAGATGGTGAGCAGTGCCACCTGGGTGGCGGTCAGTGCCTCCATCTCCACCCCGGTCTGCCCTCGCGTCTCGACGGTGGTCTGGCAGTAGACACAGTTGTTCTCTGGTTGCGGGGTCAGCTCAATCTCTACGTGGGTCAGCGCCAGTGGGTGACAGAGTGGCACCAGATCGGCCGTCCTCTTGGCCGCCATGATCCCAGCAACACGGGCGATGCCGAGCACATCCCCCTTCTTGTGGTCTCCCTGCATGATCTTCTCCAGCGTTGCTGGCAGCATGGTGATCTGCCCTTCGGTCACCGCAACCCGCAGGGTTACATCCTTGGCACCGACATCGACCATATGGGCCTCACCAGAGGCGTTGAAGTGGGTCAGCTCACTCATTGATCTCCATCCTTGTGAATCCTTTCAGAAAAGGGGAGACTACCATTTTTGCGATTGGAGAGTGAGAGAAGGCATATGATCCAGGTCCGTTTTTTTGCCAGTCTGCGAGAGGAGATGGGGCGTGAGGGGGATGAGATAGAGGCATCCGAGGTGAGCACCATCGGTGAGGTATGGGAGCGAGTTGCCAACGGCAAGGAGCGACCGGCCAATCTGTTGATGGCGCGGAATATGGACTATTCCGATCCCGATACCCCGGTTGGTGATGGGGATGAGGTCGCCTTCTTTCCACCGGTCACAGGGGGATAGCGCGTGCATATCGAGATTCGAGAAGAGCCCTTCTCTCCATGGGAGGAGATCAGCCGTTACGAAAAGGAGGTGCTCGATCCGCAGCAGGCCGGACAGTATGGGGCGGCTACCGTCTTCTCCGGCACCATGCGCGAGTTCAATGAGGGGGATGGGGTCAGCGGAATGCTGCTCGAGCACTATCCCGGGATGACGGACCGCTATCTGGAGAAGATCTCGCAGGAGGCGGCAGAGCGTTGGGATATTCTCGATACCCTGATTATCCATCGGGTGGGGCTGATGCAGCCCAATGACCCGATTGTGCTGGTAGCGGCCTGGTCGGCCCATCGGGGGGAGTCCTTCCATGCGGCCCGTTATCTGATCGAGGAGCTGAAATCGCGTGCCCCGTTCTGGAAGAAGGAGCAGCTGGATCAGGGAGAGCGTTGGGTGGAACATAACACCGTTGCAACCTGAAATAAAAATTTAACATTCAATAATTATCGATAATGTGCTATCCTGTCAGGTATCTGATTTGGCACCTGAATTGGGTTTTTCACCCAGTTTATCCACAGGGTTACTAACACAATATGTAGTGGGCTGTAATGGATTGATCCCACTATATGTTGGGATTTTCTCCGGGATAATAAGGGTTTTCTACTTTATATTTGGGGCCGTTTTGACTATAGTGTCGCGCGTATTCTGAGTGCTTGAGTACTCATGGAATTACGCCGCAGGTGTTCACAGGGATGTGGTAATTGCCCTGCAAATCAAGGGATTTCCCTGTGAATGAGGGAGATGATCAAGGATGAGTAACAAGGAGAAAAGATAATGGCTGCACTGTTTTCAGAAGAGTGGATGAATGGTTTCAAGGATGCGTGGAACAATGAGGCTGATTTGACCGGCCCACTGGCGGAGATTGGTTTCAGTTCTGTAATTGCATACGGTATCCAGGGCGAGGATCAGCCCCGCGGTGTATTGACCGTAGAGAATGGTCAGGCAACCGCCGCTGAGGCCTACAACGGTCAGGAGATGAACTGGGATCTGCGCTGTTCCGAGGATCACTGGAACAAGTGGATCAGCAAGCCTCCAGGCATGATGGGGCTGGGTACCGCCTACACCACTGGCAAGCTGAAGTTTGCAGTGGGTGATTATGGCGCAATGATCAAGAACCCGAAGATGGCGGGTCCCTTCATCAAGACCTTCTCTGTAATGGGTCGCGTTTAAGGGATTAGACGCCAACCGATGCCCCCCTCTGCAAGTCGCAGTGGGGGGCAGATTTGTCTTGTAACTGTTCAACTTACCCCTGAAATCCGCCATTTCAGCGTTCGAAAATGGTCATTTACATTTGTAAACTCACATTTTCTGCCCTGAAGCGAAGCAACGCCAAAGGCGGTCACTGACGAATTTCATGGGCAATCTGAATCAGTTACAGTTATTGAAATAGATACACTGCAAAGAGATTTTACGAAGATGCTATCGAAAAATGTCATTTCCATGGTGGCAGCACTGGCTGTGGGCTTCTATGTGGTCGCCGATGAGGCGCCGAGAGGGAGCGCAACCGAGGGTGGGAGCTCCAGCATTATGGGGAAAGTCATCACTGTGGGTTCTGCACGTACCGGCGTTAGTGTGACCCTGGGTGGCACCATTGTTCCATTCAAAATGGTAACGTTGAATGCGGAACTGCCCGGTAGTATCGAGAATATCGCGGGCAAGGAGGGAGATCGTTTCGAGCAGGGGGAGACCCTGGTCAAGATCGATGATGATACCCTGCAGGCCAAGCGTCAGGAGGTACAGGCACAGATGCGTATCGCCGAGGCGGCGCTGAGAAATGCCGATGTACAGCTCAACAAGACCATCGTTGCTCCGAACTATCAGGGCGATATGATGATGGGGGGGCTGCCCAGCATGATGAGCATGTTTACCGACCCGATGCGCTCCTCCGGTTTCGGTGAGGGGGACCCCGATTTCGAGCGCTACTCCGATATCTACTCCTCGCAGACTCAGGTGGAGTCTGCGCAGGCAGCGGTACTGCAGGCTGATGCTCAGCTCAAGCAGCTCGATGCACAGATTCGCAACGCCAAATCGATCGCACCCTTCTCCGGCATCATCATGAAGAAGATGGTGGAGATGGGGGATACCGTACAGCCGGGTCAGCCGCTGGTGCAGTTTGCCGATGTCGAGCGGCTGCAACTGCAGGTCGAGGTGCCCGCGCGTCTGGTGGCCGGACTGAAAGAGGGGATGGTGATGCCCGCCAAACTGGATGTTGGTGGTGTACGTCTGGAGGTGCGTGTGGCCCAGATTTTCCCCAGTGCCGACATGAAGCGCCACAGTGTGACCGTCAAGTTTGATCTGCCAAAGGGGAGCCCGGCATCCCCCGGTATGTATGCGGAGATCATGATCCCCGATATGCAGGCCCCGGTCTCCAGCTTCCCGGTGGTGCCGACTTCATCCCTGTTGTGGCGCGGTACCCTGCCTGCGGTATTTGTACTGAATGAGTCCGGTGAGCCGGAGCTGCGTGTGGTGCGTGTGGGTGAGCTGGTCGACAACAAGC
>CAYFOU010000169.1:0-6737 GCA_964344805.1 uncultured Piscirickettsiaceae bacterium
TTGCTTTATTCATTTTGCAAAACGGGCGGTGTCCATGTAAGAGGTTCCTTAACTGAGTGTGCAGTAGGGGTTGACCAGGTCACCCTGATACATTGACTCGATCAGGTTTTTTCTTACACTGCTATACGATTAATAATTTCTTGGAACATGAATCAATCCGTTGACACACACAGGCATATCGACACATCACTTAACCATAGTGGTGAGCGAAGTGTTGAGCTGTCACCGAAGCTTGAAGCATTGTTCCAACATATCGATCAGCAACGTGATCAGATCGATAGGCTCAAACAGGAGAAGCCGGAACTCTGGACTTCAGTATTGCGGAAGGTGCAATACTCTTGGACTTACAACAGTAACGCTATTGAAGGATCCACGCTCTCTCTTGGCGATACCATCTTTTTTCTACAAGAGGGTCTTACGGTAGAGGGAAAGCCGTTCAAGGATTTCTTGGATGCCAAGAACCACCAGCAGGCAATCGAATTCCTGTTTGATGTGGTGACCAACCGTAGAGAAATCACTGAAGGGCTCATGAAAGAGATCAACGCTCTGTTGTTGGCAGGTACAGACTCTACACCTGCAATTAATGAGCATGGGCAAGCGATTGAGAAGCCAGCCAACCCAGGAGAATACAAGAAGCTGCCTAACCATGTACTACAGGCAGATGGAACCATTCATCACTATGTAGATCCCATTCATGTACAAGCAGCAATGGAGCAGCTCTGTAACTGGGTTACCGAGAGAGTAGATCTACACCCGTTGATACAAGCAGCAACGGCACACCATGAGATGGTGCGAATCCACCCCTTTGATGATGGTAACGGACGAGGTGCGCGGATCTTGATGAACTTGATCTTGATGCAGAAGAATTATCTACCTGTTGTGATCCAGCAAGCGCAGCGCAGAGCCTATCTAACGGTTCTCAAACAGGTGGACGAAGGTAATCTACAGCCATTCATACAGTTCATTGCAGAGTCTGCAGCTCTCACTTATGAGCAGATGCTAGAAGATCTCTCATAGCGTTTAAGTTGGTGGAGGAGGGTTATCACTGAATTGAGTCCCGGACTGCTGTATCCTTGCGCGCCATGCGCAAGAGTGACTTCCATTTTGATCTACCTGCTGAGCTGATTGCACAGACACCACCCGAAAAACGGGGGGATAGTCGCCTGCTCGATCTCAGTGCGGAAGCGGGGGTTGTTGATCGATCCTTCAGTGAAATCAGTGAATTATTGCGACCCGGTGATCTGCTGGTCTTCAATGATACCCAGGTGATTCCGGCCCGCCTGTTGGGTCGCAAGGAGAGTGGTGGCAAGGTGGAGGTGCTGGTTGAGCGCATCACTGGCGACCATCAGGCGCTGGCCCATGTGCGTGCCAGCAAGGCCCCCAAGCCGGGAACCTCGCTGCTGCTGGAAGAGATAGTCGCGGTCGAGGTGATTGGGCGTGACGATGCGCTGTTTCAGCTCCAATTTGATGAGGGGCGAACGGTGATTGAGTGGCTGGAGGGGTATGGCCGTATCCCGTTGCCCCCCTACATTGAGCGTGCTGCTGATGAGGAGGATAGTGATCGCTATCAGACCGTATATGCCAGAAACAGGGGGGCGGTGGCGGCCCCAACGGCGGGGCTCCACTTTACCGAATCGCTGCTGAAACAGCTGGAGGAGAAGGGGGTGAAGCAGGGATTTGTCACCCTCCATGTCGGTGCGGGGACCTTTCAGCCGGTACGGGTTGATGAGATTGCCGACCATGTGATGCACAGTGAGTGGTGTGAGGTGAGTGCCGCCCTGTGTGAGGAGATTCAGCGAACCCGCAGCGCCGGTGGGCGAGTGGTTGCGGTGGGAACAACTGCGGTGCGTAGTCTGGAAAGTGCGTCAAAAAGCGGTGAAATTGCGCCGTTCAGTGGGGAAACCGATATTTTTATCACTCCTGGTTATCCGTTCAAAACGGTCGATGCGCTGCTGACCAACTTCCACCTGCCGGAGTCCACCTTGATGATGCTGGTGACCGCTTTTGGGGGGTATGAGCGGGTGATGAGTGCCTATCAACATGCCATTGAACAGCGCTACCGCTTCTTCAGCTACGGTGATGCAATGTTCATGATCAATAGAGAATAAGTGATGAAATTTGAAAAGAGCCATCAGGATGGGCTGGCCTGCCGTGGGCAGCTGACCTTTGAGCGTGGCACCATCCAGACACCTGCATTCATGCCGGTGGGGACCTACGGTACGGTGAAGGCGATGACCCCGGAGGAGCTGGAGGGGATGGGGGCGGAGATCATCCTCGGTAACACCTTCCATCTGATGTTGCGCCCTGGCACCGAGGTGATTCAGGCTCATGGCGACCTGCACGACTTCATGCACTGGGAGCGTCCGATTCTGACCGATTCGGGGGGCTTTCAGGTCTTCAGTCTCGGTGAGATGCGCAAGATCAGCGAGGAGGGGGTTCACTTCCGCTCTCCGGTCAATGGCAGCAAGGTTTTCCTCGGGCCGGAGGAGGCGATCGAGGTACAGCGCAAATTGGGCTCTGATATCGTGATGGTGTTTGATGAGTGTACCCCCTACCCGGCCGATGAGCAGACTGCGCGGGTCTCGATGGAGCTGTCGATGCGCTGGTCGGTGCGCTGCAAGGAGGCGCATGGGGATTCCAAAAATGCACTGTTTGGTATTGTGCAGGGAGGGATGCATACCGGGTTGCGCTCCGAGTCGCTGGCCCATCTGCTTGAGACCGGTTTTGATGGCTATGCGATCGGCGGTCTCTCGGTCGGTGAGCCGAAGGAGGAGATGATCCGTATCCTTGACCATCTCTCAACCGAGATGCCGCAGGATCACCCCCGCTATTTGATGGGGGTGGGGCGTCCGGAGGATATTGTCGAGGCGGTACGGCGCGGGGTCGATATGTTCGACTGTGTGATGCCGACCCGCAATGCGCGCAATGGTCACCTCTTTACCCGTCATGGGGATGTACGTATCCGTAATGCCAGCCACAAGCTGGACAGCAACCCATTGGATTCACAGTGTGGCTGCGTCACTTGTCAGCACTACAGCCGTGCCTATCTCCACCATCTGCAGCGCACCAACGAGATTCTGGGGGCGCGTCTCAATACCATCCACAACCTCTACTACTATCAGGAGCTGATGCAGGGGCTGCGGGGGGCGATTGAGAGCGCTACGCTGGAGGCCTTTGTGGCCGATTTCTATCAGGGCCGCTCGAAAGGGGGAATCGAGTAGGTTAAAATCAGCCGGATGTGACCCCGGTTATTTTATTTCCATCAGAGAGGGCGCAGAGTATGCAGAAGACAAATCCTGTGTATTCTGTGCCCTCTCTGGTACATACAGATCTACATATATTTTTAGGAGAGTGAGTGATGAGTTTCTTTATTTCTGACGCGATGGCACAGGCTGCACCTGCTGTTGAGCCAGCCCCGGTATGGACGGGAATACTGCCGATGGTGATCCTTTTTGTGGTCTTCTACTTTCTGTTGATCCGCCCCCAGCAGAAGAAGGCGAAGGAGCATACCAATATGATCAAGGAGCTGTCGAAGGGGGATGAGGTGGTAACCATGGGCGGTATTCTCGGCAAGATCCGTCGGGTGGGTGAGAACTTTGTGGATCTGGAGGTCTCCAAGGGGCTTACGCTGACCATCCAGAAACAGCAGGTGGGCCAGTTGATGCCCAAGGGCACAATGAAGCAAGAGAACAGTAATTAAGGAAATCCTGAATAAGTCATGAACGAATATTTCGTACAGACTTTTTCAGAGCTTCCCTGATTTTGATGAGATAACACCCGGAGTTTCTCCACGATGATCAACCAATACCCCCTCTGGAAGTATCTGCTGATTGGCATGGTTGTGCTGGTTGCAGCTACCTATGCGCTGCCCAACCTCTATGGAGAGGATCCGGCGGTGCAGATTTCTCTGGCCGAACGCGGTGAGATGCCGGCGGATACCCGTGACCGGGTGGCGTCACTGCTGGATAAGCACTCGGTGCCGTTCAAGTCGGTGGCACAAGAGGGGGACAAGCTGCTGGCCCGCTTCAATAGTACCGAGGAGCAGCTGGTGGGGCTGGACTGGATTCGTCAGGAGCTGGGGGATCGTTACATCACTGCACTCAACCTGGCGCAGACCACACCAGGCTGGTTGCGCTCTCTCGGTGGCGAGCCGATGTATCTTGGCCTCGATCTGCGGGGCGGTGTCCACTTTCTAATGGAGGTGGATATGGATGCCGCGATCACCAAGGCGGAGGAGCGCTATGTCAGTGATCTGCGGGTGATCCTGCGCAAGGAGAAGATCCGCTACAAGCGCATTGGGCGCCATGCGGAAGGTGGTGTGGTGCTGGGCTTTGCTGATTCCACTGTACGTGAGTCAGCCAGGGCACGTATTGAACAGGAGTATCCCCGTCTGCTGATCAGCGAGCAGGAGCAGGGCAGCGTGCTGCAACTGCTGCTCAATATCAGTGAACAGGAGATTGACGAGACCCGCAAGTTTGCGCTGCAGCAGAACATCACCACGCTACGTAATCGAGTCAATGAGCTGGGTGTGGCGGAGCCGGTGATCCAGCAGCAGGGCAAGAACCGTATCGTGGTGCAGCTTCCCGGGGTTCAGGATACCGCGCGTGCCAAGGAGATTCTGGGTGCCACCGCAACCCTGGAGTTCCGTCTGATCTCCGAGGGAAATGATCCCTACGAGGCGGCTTCCAGTGGACGTATACCTGCTGGTGCGCTGCTCTACAAGGAGCGCGATGGCAGCCCGGTGTTGCTCAAGCGCCGTGTATTGCTGACCGGTGAGTCGATTATCGATGCCTCTTCCGGTATCGAGTCGCAGTCGGGCAGCGCGGCGGTATTCATTACTCTGGATGGCAAGGGTGCACGGCGCATGTCCAACGGTACCCGTGACAATATCGGCAAACGCATGGCGGTGGTCTTTATCGAGAGCAAGAGTGAGACCCGGATGCAGGATGGTGAGCGGGTACGGGTGCGCAAGACCAAGCAGGAGGTGATCAATGTTGCGGTGATCCGCGATCAGCTCGGCAAGCGCTTCCAGGTGACCGGTCTCGATAGTGGTGAAGAGGCGCGTGATCTGGCGCTGCTGCTGCGTGCCGGTGCGCTGGCGGTACCGATGGAGATTGTCGAGGAGCGCACCGTAGGACCCAGCCTCGGTCAGGACAATATCGACAAGGGCTTCCTCTCGGTGGTGATCGGTTTTGTCATCGTGCTGTTCTTCATGGCCTTCTACTACAAGACCTTCGGGCTGGTGGCCAATATGGCGCTGACCCTCAATCTGGTGTTGATTGTGGCGGTACTGTCGATGATTCAGGCCACCCTGACCCTGCCCGGTATCGCCGGTATCGTGTTGACGGTGGGGATGGCGGTGGATGCCAATGTACTGATCTTCGAGCGTATCCGTGAGGAGCTGCGCAATGGCAATACCCCGCAGGCGAGTATCTATGCCGGGTATGACAAGGCCTTCTCCACCATCATGGATGCCAATGTCACCACGCTGATTGCGGCGGTGGTGCTGTTTGCCTTCGGTACCGGGCCGATCAAGGGGTTTGCGGTGACCCTCTCCATCGGTATTGTCACCTCGATGTTTACTGCGATTATGGGGACCCGTGGGGTGATCAATCTGATCTACGGCGGTCGTCGCGTCGAGAAGCTGTCGATTTAAGGGGTGGAGTAGAGTAATGAAACAGATTATTAGAGAAGGGTTAGGGCTGGACTTTATGGGTAAGCGCAAGCTTGCTGCGCTGGTCTCGGGGCTGTTGATACTGATTTCGATCGCCTCGTTGGCAACCCTGAAACTCAACCCCGGCATCGATTTTACCGGTGGTACCCTGATTGAGGTGGGCTATGGAGCGCCAGCTGAATTGAACCAGATTCGTGCAGCACTGGATGGTGCCGGGCTGGATGGTGCCGTGGTGCAGCACTTTGGTACCGTACAGGATGTGCTGATCCGCCTGGCTCCGCGTGAGGGGATGAAGTCGGCCGAGCTCAGCAGTATGGTGCTCAACACCCTGCAGAGTACCGGGGAGGTGAGCATGCGCCGGGTCGAGTTTGTCGGTCCACAGGTGGGAGATGAACTGACCGAGGATGGCGGTCTCGCGGTGCTCTTCTCGCTGTTTGCGATTCTGATCTATGTGGCGCTGCGTTTTGAGTATCGCTTCTCGGTAGGGGCAGTGACTGCCCTGGTGCATGATGTGATCATCACATTGGGAATCTTTTCGCTGCTGCAGATCGAGTTTGATCTGACGGTGCTGGCGGCGATTCTGGCGGTGATCGGTTACTCGTTGAACGATACCATTGTGGTGTTTGACCGTATTCGCGAGAACTTCAGAAAGCTGCGCAAGGGGACCCCGGTCGAGGTGATCAACTACTCGCTGAACCAGACCCTGAGTCGTACCCTGATGACCTCGTTGACCACGCTGATTGTATTGTTGGCGCTCTTCTTCCTTGGTGGGGAGATCATCCATGGCTTTGCGCTGGCACTGATTGTCGGTGTGGTGGTCGGTACCTACTCCTCGATCTATGTGGCCAGTAATACCATTCTGGCGCTGGGGATCAGCAAGGAGGATCTGATGCAGCCGGAAAAAGAGGGGGCAGAGCAACCCGATTCCGTGGTCTGAATGGCCTGTTCAGAGGAGGCGAGGGTAGGGGCTCCTCCTCTCTATTTTTAGCTCTTTACTATTCCATTATATGTTAATATTGTGAGAAGGTGGAGTGTAGGGATGGAGCGGTGGAGTGTCCGAGAA
>CAYFOU010000170.1:0-6651 GCA_964344805.1 uncultured Piscirickettsiaceae bacterium
TGAGCGGTCACGATAAAACGGAATCGGCGGTCACGTTGGGCCGGAATACGCAGCTAGAACAAGAGTTAGCTGACAATAGATGAGTCATCCAGTTTTTTCGGTGATGTGGACGGCTACTGCTTATGCAGATCTTCAGTCAATCATCCGTTATATAGCTGCAGATAGTCCCTTGTCGGCAGGAAGAGTGCTTGGACGAATCAAAGAGAAAGCTGAATCTTTATCTGAATTTCCTGAACGTGGGCGTGTCGTGCCAGAGTTGAGAGAGGTTGGGGTCTATAGTCATCAGGAAATTATCATCAAGCCTTGGCGCATAATTTACCGGATTGAGCAACAACAGGTCTTTGTGCTTGCGGTGCTGGATAGCAGGAGACAGTTACAAGATCTTCTGCTGGAGCGTTTGACACATAGGATGACGTAGGCAGTTCACATCTTGATACTGTCTGATGTGGTCAGAGCATTTCTGACCAGAAATGAAGAGGAGAGCGGAAAGAAACCGAGAGGTAAAGAGCCAAAAGCTCCTGCAACAGACCCGAAGGAGAAGGATCAGGTCAACTTCACCGATGATAGAGTCCCGGATCATGCATACCTCAGAGGGGTGAAGGAGTCAGGTCAGAAATGGGGGATATGGAGTGTGGAGAGAAGGGGGCTGATACAGAATGGATCTACGTTTATCGGCTGGTTTAAGGTAAACTGGCGCGATGTCTGAAGAGAATCGATTGGGCGAAATCCGTATTGAGATTGACCGGCTGGACAAGGAGATCCAGCGGTTGATCAATGAGCGTGCGACCCTTGCACAGGAGGTGGCAGAGACCAAGCTGGCCACAGCCAAAGCCGGGGAGAGGGTTGAGTTTTATCGCCCCGAGCGTGAGGCTCAGGTGCTGGCACGGGTGATGGAGCGCAACCATGGACCACTCGGTGATGAGGAGATGGCGCGGCTCTTCCGCGAGATCATGTCCGCCTGTCTGGCGCTGGAAGAGCCGATGAAGATCGCCTATCTGGGGCCAGAGGGAACCTTTACCCAGGCGGCAGCACTGAAGCAGTTTGGCCACTCGGTCCATACCCTGCCAATGGCCTCGATTCCAGCGGTATTTCATGATGTGGAGTCGGGTGAGGCGCACTATGGTGTGGTGCCGGTGGAGAACTCCACCGAGGGGGTGATCAGCCATACCCTCGATATGTTTATCAACTCACCGTTACGCATCAATGGTGAGGTGGAGCTGAGGATCCACCACAATCTGATGAGCCGGGCCACTGAGCTGAGGCAGATTGAGCGGATTTATGCCCATCAGCAGTCGCTGGCACAGTGTCGGGACTGGCTGGATGAACATATGAGCGGTGTTGATCAGATCACCGTTGCCAGTAATGCCGAGGCGGCCCGTATCGCCTCGAAAGAGAGCGATGCTGCGGCGATTGCGAGTGAAGTGGCTGCAGAGATCTATGATCTGCAGGTTCTGGCGCGTAATATTGAGGATGAGCCCGATAATACCACCCGTTTCCTGGTGATCGGCAAGCAGTCACCTGCGGCCAGTGGCAACGATAAAACCTCGCTGTTGATCTCGGCCCATAATCGTCCCGGTGCGCTCTATGAACTGCTCTCTCCCTTCTCCGAGAATGGGGTATCGATGAGTCGGATCGAGTCACGCCCCTCCCGCCGTGGCAACTGGGACTATCTCTTCTTTGTCGATATTGATGGCCATGTGGAGGACTGGAATGTGAATCAGGCACTGGAGAAGCTACAGTCCAGCGCCACCATGTTCCGTATTCTCGGCGCCTACCCCAAGGCGATTCTATGAGTGGCTGTGACCTGCTGGACCATGCAGTTTCTGGTGTACAGGGGCTGAATCCCTATCAGCCGGGCAAGCCGATCTCGACGCTGGCGCGGGAGATTGGGATGGATGAGGCGGCAATCATCAAGCTCGCCTCCAATGAGAATCCGCTGGGGCCATCACCCCAGGTGAATGAGGTGGTAGCCGCTCAGCTGACGGAGCAGTCCCGTTACCCGGATGGGGGGACCATCGCCCTGCGCGATCGTTTGGCGGAGCACCATGGTTCCAAGCCGGAGCAGATTACGCTGGGAAACGGTTCCAATGATGTGCTCGATCTGATTGCACGGGTCTTTCTCGGGGAGGGGCGTTCCACCATCTTCTCCGAACACGCCTTTGCAGTCTATCCGCTCTCCTCGCAGGCAGTGGGGGCCGAGCTGATTGTGGTTCCGGCCCGGGATTGGGGACATGATCTGGAAGCGATGCTGGCTGCGATCAAGGAAGATACCCGAGTCATCTGGGTCGCCAACCCCAACAATCCGACCGGTACCTGGGTAGGGCGGGATGCATTATATCGCTTTCTCAAGGCGGTGCCGTCCGAGGTGGTTGTGGTGGTGGATGAGGCCTATATCGAATTTGTCGAGGATGCCGATTACCCCGATGCCTCGCAGTGGCTGGGTGAATTTCCCAACCTGATTGTGACTCGCACCTTCTCCAAGGCGTATGGATTGGCCGGTTATCGAATCGGTTATGGACTGTCGAGTGAGCGGGTGGCCGATCTGCTTAACCGGGTGCGCCAGCCCTTCAATGTCAATGCGTTGGCACAGGTGGCGGCACTGGTGGCGCTGGATGATCAGCAACATGTGCAAAAGGGGGTCGAGCTGAATAATCGTGAGATGGCGAAGATGACCCACGCCTTTGAGCAGTTGGGATTGAACTGGATTCCATCGGTAGGCAATTTTGTCTCGGTCGATCTGGGGCAGCCGGCGATGCCGATCTTCAGTGAGTTGGAGCGACAGGGGGTGATCACCCGTCCGGTGGTCAACTACGGCATGCCCAACCATCTGCGGATCTCCATTGGCCTGCCGCAAGAGAATGAGCGTTGTATCCGGGTATTGACCCAAATCTTGAGGGGGGAGTAATGATTCAACGGTTGGCCCTGTTGGGTGTTGGACTGATTGGTGGTTCGCTGGTGCGTGGGTTGAAGCAGCAGCAGGCGGTGGCCCATGTGGTGGGCTATGGGCGTGGCGAGAAGAATTTGCAGGAGGCGCTGGAGCTGGGGGTGATCGATGAGATCGCCAGCTCCATTGCCGACGCGGTGACCGATGCCGATATGGTGGTGATTGCGGTGCCGCTTGGTGCGGTGAAAGCGCTGTTTGCGGAGATGAAGGAGCACCTTGCAGAAGATGCGGTGGTGACCGATGTCGGCAGCGTGAAGTGGAGCGTGGTGCGCGATGCCCAGCAGGTGTTTGATGGCACCGTGCCGTCCCGCTTTATTCCCGGACACCCCATTGCCGGTACCGAGAAGAGTGGGGCGGCGGCCTCCTTTGCCGAGCTCTACCAGAATCGTCGGGTGATCCTCACCCCGCTGGATAATCGGGATGAGGATGCGCTGCAGCGGGTCACCGAGATGTGGCAGGCGGTGGGGGCCGAGGTGGTGGAGATGGGGATACAGCACCATGACGAGGTGTTGGCTGCAACCAGCCATCTGCCTCATCTGCTCGCCTACGGACTGGTCGATGCACTGGCAAAGCAGGAGACCCACCACGAGATCTTCCGTTTTGCAGCAGGCGGCTTTCGCGACTTCAGCCGTATCGCCTCCAGCAATCCGACCATGTGGCGCGATATCTCGATGGCCAATCGCAAGCCGTTGCTGGATACGCTGGATCAGTTCCGCCAGGAGCTGGATCAGATCGAATCGATGATTCGGGACAAGGATGACGATGCGCTGCTGGAGCTATTCTCTCGAGCCAAGCGAGCACGCGACGCTCATTACGAGTAGTACGACTACGTTTACGAATGATGGCATAAGTAATGGCGATTCTGATCCACAACACACTCAAGCACATCCCTGTGTCGCTCGACTGCAACCTTCCTGGTTGCAGACGGTTGTGGATCAGAACCGCCATTACTTTTGGAACCATCAACACAATAGAATATAGAAAAAGGATTTTGCAATGTCTGGTTTGAGATTCCAGGTTCAACCCGGTGGCGCATTGAAGGGCACCATTCGTGTGCCGGGGGACAAGTCGATCTCCCATCGCTCCATCATGCTCGGTTCACTGGCCGAAGGTACCACCGAGGTGAGTGGCTTTCTGCAGGGAGAGGATAGTCTGGCAACGCTCGACGCCTTCAAGGCGATGGGGGTACAGATCGAAGGCCCCACAGCAGAAGGGCGTGTCACCATTCATGGGGTGGGGATGAATGGATTGCAGCAGCCGGGTGCGCCGCTCGATCTGGGGAATTCTGGTACCTCGATGCGCCTGCTCTCCGGGCTGCTCTCCGGTCAGGCCTTTGATGTCACGCTGGTTGGGGATGAGTCGCTCTCCGGGCGTCCGATGCGTCGGGTCACCACGCCACTGGCAGAGATGGGGGCGACCATCGAGACCGAGGCGGATGGTACCGCGCCGCTACGGATCAAGGGGGGCGCACCACTGAAAGGATTCCATTACGAGATGCCGATGGCGAGTGCGCAGGTGAAGTCCTGTCTGCTGCTGGCGGGGCTCTACGCCGATGGAGAGACCTGTGTCACTGAACCTGCGCCGACCCGAGACCATACCGAGCGGATGCTGAATGGATTTGGTGTAGAAGTGACGCGGGAGGAGAACCGTGTCTGCCTGAGTGGTGGAGGCAAGTTGCAGGGGACTACGGTGGATGTCCCTGCCGATATCTCCTCCGCCGCCTTCTTTCTGGTGGGTGCTTCGATTGCCGAGGGATCGGACCTGACGCTGGAACATGTGGGGATGAATCCGACCCGCATTGGTGTGATCAATATCCTGCGTCAGATGGGTGCCAATATCGAGGTGCTGAATGAACGTACCTCTGGAGGAGAGCCGGTGGCCGATCTGCGTGTCACCTCCGCTGCGCTGAAGGGTATTGAGATCCCGGTTGATCAGGTGCCGCTGGCGATTGACGAGTTCCCTGCACTGTTTGTGGCGGCAGCCTGTGCAGAGGGCGAGACCACGCTACGTGGCGCGGAAGAGCTGCGGGTCAAGGAGAGTGACCGTATCCAGGTGATGGCCGACGGATTGATTGAGCTGGGGATTGATGCGAAGCCAACCCCGGATGGGATTGTGATCCAGGGCGGTACGTTGGGTGGGGGCACCGTCTACTCTCACCATGACCACCGCATCTCGATGTCGTTTGCGATGGCAGCCTTGCGCTCCACAGAGGTGATCACCATTGAGGGATGCGATAACGTCAATACCTCCTTCCCCGGTTTCAGTGAGCTCTCCGCCGGAGTCGGCTTGAAGATCGAGGCCTCATCATGAGTGCGGGGGTGATTACCATTGATGGTCCGGGTGGTGCCGGCAAGGGAACGGTTTCACTGGCAGTGGCGCACCGCCTGGGGTGGAGCTACCTCGATAGCGGTGCCCTCTATCGGGTGTTGGGACTTGCGGCCACCCGCAAACAGATTGCGTTTGAAGATGAGGTGGCGCTGGCAGCCGAGGCGGCACAGCTGGGGGTCAGCTTTGGGGCCGATGACCCTACCTTGGGTGTACGGGTGATGCTCGATGAAGAGGAGGTGACTCGGGATATTCGCACTGAGGCGGCGGGCAAGGCGGCCTCTCAGGTGGCGGCAGTACC
The DNA here is from genome assembly GCA_964344805.1 of uncultured Piscirickettsiaceae bacterium. Taxonomy (GTDB): domain Bacteria; phylum Pseudomonadota; class Gammaproteobacteria; genus Thiopontia. The sequence goes on from CAYFOU010000170.1 coordinate 5,571, forward strand.
CGCAGTACGCGATGCGCTGCTGCAGCGTCAGCGCGATTTTGAGCAGCCACCGGGGGTGGTGGCCGATGGTCGTGATATGGGGACCACCGTTTTTCCTGATGCGAGATTAAAAATTTTTCTGACGGCAAGTGCCGAAGAGCGCGCCAAGAGGCGTTATAAGCAGTTGATCGAGAAAGGGGACGATGCTAATATTCGCGCCCTTCAGCAGGAGATTGAGGCCCGTGATCGCATGGACTCCGAACGATCCGTCTCTCCATTGCGCCCTGCTGAGGATGCGGTGATGCTGGATACCACAACCATGTCGATTGACGAGGTGGTCGCCGAGGTGCTGAGACGGGCTGCAGAGCACGGTTACAGCCGCTAAACCCGCACGGAGTCATAACCAGTTTTGGTGGAGAGGATTGCGCATGCAATTCTCTCTGTTTTTTTCATGGGCCCTTGAATTGTGCCCCCCAACCATCAAGTGGCAATTAGCGAACCCGCCACTGGATGTGATTTAGGAAAAGATATTATGAGTGAGAATTTTGCCGAGCTGTTGGAAGAGAGCTTCCGTTCAACCGTTATGCAGACTGGCGAGCTGGTCTGCGGTACCGTCATCGATGTGACCGATGAGGTGGTACTGGTCAATGCCGGATTGAAGACCGAGGCAGCGATCCCTGCCGAGCAGTTCCGTAACCGTGAAGGTGAGCTGGAAGTGGCTGTAGGTGACATCGTTGAGGTGGCACTGGAGTCGGTAGCCGATGGCTACGGTGAGACTATTCTCTCTCGCGAGAAGGCGAAGCGTCAGGAGGCGTGGACTCGCCTGCAGGCGGCACTGGATGCCAACGAGACCGTTATCGGTGTGATCAGTGGCAAGGTACGTGGTGGTTTCACCGTGGACCTCGACGATATCCGCGCCTTCCTGCCGGGCTCTCTGGTCGATGTACGTCCAGTACGCGACACCACTTATCTCGAAGGCAAGGACCTCGAGTTCAAGGTGATCAAGCTGGATCAGAAGCGCAACAACGTTGTCGTCTCCCGCCGTGCAGTGGTTGAGGCCGAGTACAGCGCAGAGCGCGAAGAGCTGCTCAAGACCCTGGAA
>CAYFOU010000171.1:0-1270 GCA_964344805.1 uncultured Piscirickettsiaceae bacterium
GCAGCCAATAGCAAGCTATTAGCAAGATTTTCAACGAAGATATTGGGCGCTATGGACGTTAGGCATTTACACATGACTTGTTCAGGGGTTCCTTAAAGATCCAATTTCTTTTCGAGATAGTGGATATTGGTGCCGCCCTTCTCGAAGTTGGCATCGCGGATGATGTCGCGGTGGAGATCGATATTGTTGCGAATCCCCTCGATCACCATCTCGTCCAGCGCGGTACGCATCCGCGCAATCGCTGTATCGCGGTCCTCGCCATAGGTGATCAGCTTGCCGATCATCGAATCGTAGTGAGGCGGGACGCTGTAGCCGGTGTAGAGGTGGGAGTCGACCCGTACCCCGATACCACCGGGGGCATGGTAGGTGGTCACCTTGCCCGGTGAAGGGATAAAGGTGCGGGCATCCTCGGCGTTGATACGACACTCAATTGCATGGCCGCGTACCTTGATATCCTTCTGCTTGTAGGCGAGTTTCTCGCCCGAGGCGATGCGCAGCTGCTCACGCACGATATCGACGCCGGTAATCATCTCGGTAACCGGATGCTCCACCTGTACACGGGTGTTCATCTCGATGAAGTAGAACTCGCCGTTCTCATAGAGAAATTCGAAGGTGCCGGCACCGCGGTAACCGATATCCTGACACGCCTTGGCACAGCGCTCGCCAATCTCGGCACGCAGGGATTTGCTGATGCCGGGGGCGGGGGCCTCCTCAACCACCTTCTGGTGGCGGCGCTGCATTGAACAGTCGCGCTCAGCCAGATGGACTGCGTTGCCATGGGTGTCGGCCAGTACCTGAATCTCCACATGGCGTGGATTCTCCAGAAACTTCTCCATATAGACCACATCGTTGTTGAAGGCGGTGGCCGCCTCGGTACGGGTCATGGTAATTGCCTGCAGCAGGGTGGCTTCGCTGTGGACCACGCGCATGCCGCGTCCGCCGCCACCACCAGCCGCCTTGATGATGACCGGGTAGCCGATCTCGCGACCGAGGCGCAGGTTGGTCTCATCATCATCGCCCAGTGGTCCATCGGAACCAGGAACGGTGGGTACCCCCGCCTTCTTCATCGCCTTGATCGCCTCCACCTTGTCACCCATTGTGCGGATGGTCTCCGCCTTGGGGCCGATAAAGGTGAAGCCACTCTGCTCCACACGCTCGGCAAAGTCGGCGTTCTCGGAGAGAAAGCCATAACCGGGGTGGATGCCCATTGCATCGGTCACCTCTGCAGCACTGATGATTGCAGGGATGTTGAGGTAGCTTTCGGTAGAGG
>CAYFOU010000171.1:1280-6492 GCA_964344805.1 uncultured Piscirickettsiaceae bacterium
CAGACCGACTCATCGGCCAGACGTACATGTTTCTGGGTGTGGTCGGCAGTAGAGTGGACCGCTACGGTCTTGATCCCCAGCTCCTTGCAGGCGCGCAGGATGCGTAGCGCGATTTCGCCACGGTTGGCGATAACAATTTTATCCAGCATGGCTCTCCCCTGTTTATTCGATGACGAAGAGTGGCTGCTCGAACTCTACGGCATCGGCATTTTCCACCAAAATCGCCTTGATGGTGCCGGACTTGTCGGCCTCGATTTGGTTGAGGATTTTCATCGCCTCGATGATGCAGATGGTGTCGCCTGCAGAAACGGTATCTCCAACCTCGACAAAGGGTTTGGCGCCGGGTGAAGGGGCGCGGTAGAAGGTGCCGACCATCGGTGATTTCACCTCATGACCATTGAAGCTGGGGGCTGGGGCTGCTTCGGCAGCTGGCTCAGCCGCTGCGGCTGGAGCGGGGGCTGCTGCGACCGGGGCTGCAGGCATGGCTGCAACCGGGGCGGCCTGACCATAGCGGCTGATGCGTACGGAGTCCTCTCCCTCCTGAATTTCGATCTCGGCGATGCCGGACTCTTCCAGCAGCTCAATCAGCTTTTTGATTTTGCGAATATCCATGGGTGTTTATCCTTGTTTTTCTGTAATGTGGCGCAGTGCGGCCTGCAGGGCCAGTGAATATCCCTGAGCGCCGAGTCCGATGATGATCCCCTGGGCAATGTCGGAGAAGTAGGAGTGGTGGCGGAAGGATTCACGGGCGTGAGTATTGGAGAGGTGGATCTCGATAAAGGGGATCTTGACCCCCAGCAGGGCATCGCGCAGGGCGACGCTGGTATGGGTGAAGGCAGCGGGGTTGATCAGAATAAAATCAACCCCCTCTTCACCGGCACGGTGAATGCGCTCGATCAGCTCCGCTTCGGCATTGCTCTGCAGGTTCTGCAGTTGATGTCCTGCGGCGGTGGTCTCCTGCTCCAACTGCTGCAGGATCGACGCCAGTGTGTCGTTGCCGTAGTGCCCCGGTTCCCGCTTGCCCAGCAGGTTGAGATTGGGGCCGTTTAGAACCAATATGGTAGCCATCTTTAGCGATCTTTCACCGTTGTTGCCTCTCTGAGCGCTATTTTGGCGCAGAACAGGGGGGCTGTCTACGCTTTATGGTGATTTCTTGTGGATCGCGGCCAGTTTGTTGCAGATCGATACCATAACTCGTCGAGTTACTGCAAAAGCGGGGTGATTGTCGACACAATCTCCTGACGATGCACTTCCCCCCGGTAGCGGGCGATGATCTTGCCGTTGCGGTCAAAAACGGCGGTGTAGGGGAGGGCGGTACTCTGGTTGCCCAGTACCGCAGAGAGCTTGATACCGGTCCGTTCACCATTGAGTAGTGGATAGTTGATGTTGTGATCCTCGGCATAGTGGGTGACATTGTCCGGGTCATCAATCGAGATCCCGACAAATTGAACCCCCTGGTTGCCATACTCTTGCTGCAGCTCGATAAAGGCTGGAATCTCTCGGCGGCAGGGGGGGCACCAGGTGGCCCAGAAGTTGAGAATCAGGATTTTGCCCTTCCACTGGGTGAGAGGTTGTGGTGTTCCCTGCAGGTCATGCAGTACATAGTGGGGCAGTTCATCGCTGGAAAAGGCGTGGCTGAAAGTGCCGAAGAACAGTAGTAAGAGGGGAAGCAGTTTTTTCATCGTAGTGCGTTGGTTACATGCTGGGCAAATTCATCGGCGGCCATGAATTGCACCAGACGGGCGGAGGGAATTTCGTTGCCGTTGCGATCATAGAAGAGCAGTGCCGGAGGGCCGAAGATATTGAGCTGTTTCATCAGCGCCTGATCGGCCTCGTCATTGGCAGTGACGTCGGCCTGCAGCAGCATTGCCGGGGCCAGCGCCTGCTGTACCGCCGAGTCGGTAAAGGTGAGGCTCTCGAACTCCTTGCAGGAGATGCACCAGTCGGCATAGAAGTCGAGGAAGACCGGCTGGTTGTTGCGCTTGGCAGTTGCCAGCGCCTGGTTCAACCCATCGATCCCCTTGATCTGCTGGAAGGTGAGGTGCTCATTTGCCACTGCAGCGCTACCGCCCCCCCGCAGCTCTTTCAGTGGCTGGAACAGGTCCTTGCCACCGGAGGCGACACCAATCACCAACAGTGTGCCGTAGATCAGCATCAGCAGTCCGATCCCCTTCCACAACTTCTTCCAGCCGCTGGCCGGGGTTGGGAGAGGATCGATTGCTCCCATATAGATGGCGGGGATGATTAGCAGAGCCGCCCACAGCAGCATGTTGACGGCGGCTGGTACGATACGCTCCAGCATCCACACCGCGACTGCCAGCAGTAGTACGCCGAAGACTGATTTGACCGCATCCATCCATCCCCCCGCCTTGGGCAGCAGTTTGCCGGCCGAGGTGCCGATGGCGAGTAGCGGGAGCCCCATGCCGATACTGAGGGCAAATAGCGCCATGCCACCAAGGACTGCGTCCCCGGTCTGGCCGATATAGATCAGGGCGCCAGCCAGTGGTGCAGCAACGCAGGGGCCGACAATCAGTGCCGAGAGCAGCCCCATGATGGCAACGCCGGTCAGGGAGCCCCCCTTCTGGCGGTTGCTTGCCTCGGCCAGTTTGCCCTGCAGGCTGGCGGGCATCTGCAGCTCATAGAAACCGAACATGGAGAGAGCCAGCAGCACGAAGATCAGGCTGAAGCTGCTGAGAATCCAGGGGTTCTGGAAAGCAGCCTGCAGGTTTTGCCCAAACAGCCCTGCCATCACTCCGGCAAAGGTGTAGGCAACTGCCATCGCCAGTACATAGACCAGTGACATGGTGAAGGCGCGGCGGGTGGTGATCTCTTCACCCTGCCCGACAATAATGCCGGAGAGGATTGGAATCATCGGAAAGATGCAGGGGGTGAAGGCGAGTAGCAGCCCAAAACCGAAGAAGCTGATCAGGGTAATAATGGTGTTGCCACTGCTGAGGGAGGCGGCGATCTGATCCTGCTCACTCTGCGGTGCCGGGGCCGTGGTGGTGGCTGTGGCTGGAGCGGGTGCAGCAGCAGTGGATTGTGCCACCGGGGTAAAGGCAGGTAGATCCAGTTCAATCTTCTTGGTGATTGGTGGGTAGCAGATGCCGCGCTCGGCACACCCCTGATAAATCACCCTCAAGATGCCGCTGGAGGCATCGCTGCTGGGGCGAATCAGCGGTAGCTGAATGGTCTTTACCCCGTAGTAGACCTCCAGGGTGCCGAAGAACTGGTCCTCCTTCAGCTTGCCGGGGGGGAGTTCCGGGGTGCCGATAGAGAGGTTTTGGGCCTCTTCATTGAGCAGGAACTTGAATTTATTGCGATAGAGGTAGTGCTCGTCGGCAATATCCCACTGCAGAGTGATCTTGTCCTGTTCTGGAGGCAGGTGGGTGAAGATAAAGGCCTCATCGGGATGGAGCGGGTCATCGCTGCCGGCATCCAGGCCGAAGGAACTCATCAGACCACCCAACTGTTCAATGGGGGATTCGGCCTGCGTTGCAAGGGACAGAGAGAGCGTAAGCAGCAGGGTGGTCAGTAGGGCGATTATTTTTTTCATTCTTTTGTGATATTGGTGGTTTCTGTGACCCACGAGAGATAATTTTTGGCCCCCTGTTGAATATCGAGGCTGATCACCTCGGGTACCTCATAGGGGTGGTGTTGCTGAATCAGCTGCTCCACCTGTGGGTAGTGTGATTTTTCTGTCTTTATAATCAGTAGAGTCTCGCTCTCTTGCTCTATTCCATCCTGCCAGCGGTAGATCGAGGTGATGTGGTCGACCAGATTGATGCAGGCCGCCACTCTCCGTTCGACCAGCATTTTGGCGATCCGTTCCCCGGTTTTTCGATCTGGGCAGGTGTTGAGGATGGTGCAGTAGTTCGGCATGGCATTGGAGAATACAGTACAATCTTTGCCCTATGAACCCTTTTAGATTTTTGTTCGCGCTCTTTATCCTTATCCCTATTATTGAGGTCTACCTGCTGATCCAGGTAGGTTCCTGGATCGGGGTAATCCCTACGGTGTTGCTGGTGATTGCCACCGCCATGATGGGAATCTCCCTGCTCAAGTCGCAGGGGCTCTCCACCCTGATGGATGCCCAGCACAGTATGGCCAGTGGGCAGATGCCTGCCTTCCAGCTGATGGAGGGGGCTGCTCTGCTGGTGAGTGGAGCGCTGCTGCTGACCCCCGGATTTGTCACCGACTTTATCGGTTTTCTCGGGCTTGCACCGGCTACTCGCAAGATGATGGTCAACGCCTTCCTCAGTCGTGCCCCTATCTCCGGTATCCATGTCGATGGTCATGGAAACTTCAATCAGCGTGATGAGGATGGCGTGGTGGTTGAGGGGGAGTTCTATGAAAAGCAGGATCGTGTGATTCGCTGATTGATGGCGATATAAATTTTTTCTTTCCTGTTGTTCCCTTGATTTCGCTTTTTGCGCCCCTATGATTAGCACTCCCAAGGGGAGAGTGCTAATTTCTGATCGTGCTCTCCGGGCTGAAATTTTCAAAATTAAACACTAAAGGAGTGAACCTTATGAATTTGCGTCCTCTGCACGACCGTGTAGTCGTTCGCCGCGTTGAAGAAGAGCGCATGTCCGCTGGCGGTATCGTAATCCCTGACTCAGCTACCGAGAAGCCAAGCCGTGGCGAGATCGTTGCTGCAGGCAATGGCAAGGTACTGGATAACGGCAGCCGCTCCGAGATGGATGTCAAGGTCGGTGACACCGTACTGTTCGGCAAGTTTGCCGGTACCGAGATCAAGGCCAACGGTGAAGAGCTGCTGGTGATGAACGAAAGCGACATTATGGCCGTAATCGAAGGCTAACTTATAACTGTCCACCTCACTCCTGAAACCCTCCTCTTCGGCGTTCAAAAATGGTCATTTACATTTGTAAACTCACATTTTTTGCCTTGAAGAGAATGCTTTCAGGAGCAATCTGAACAGTCATAAACAAATTCATAGTTTTAAGGAAAAGAAGATGAGTGCAAAAGAAGTAAGATTTGGTGATGACGCGCGTCACGCAATGCTGGCGGGTGTGAACACTCTGGCCAATGCCGTTAAGGTTACCCTTGGCCCTAAAGGTCGTAACGTGGTGCTGGACAAGGCCTTCGGTGCCCCAACCATCACCAAGGATGGTGTCTCTGTAGCGAAAGAGATCGAGCTTGAGGACAAGTACGAGAACATGGGCGCACAGATGGTGAAAGAGGTTGCCTC
>CAYFOU010000172.1:0-6400 GCA_964344805.1 uncultured Piscirickettsiaceae bacterium
GCTCTGCTTTGGCTGCTGCTTCCTGCTCTGCTTTGGCTGCTGCTTCCTGCTCTGCTTTGGCTGCTGCTTCCTGCTCTGCCTTGGCTGCTGCTTCTTCAGCGGCATCCTCTTGAGCAGATTCCTCTTCAGCAGCCATTTCCTCCTCTACCCCTTCCTCTACTTCTCCTTCTTCAACCGCTTCATCTATAGCCTCCTCCTCAGCATTTTCTACTGTTTCATCACTATCCCCCTCAACATCTTCTTCCACTTCCTCTTCTGAATTCTCACCCTCTTCCTCTTCGCCTTTAGCCTCCTCCTCATTCTGCTCAGTCTCCCTTCTTGCAACAACAAAGGCAGGTGCTGGTGGCAAATTTTCACTAAAGCGCGCCAGCAGTGATTCCGGCGCACTGAATGCCGGTGTCGGTGAGCCCCCACTCATCGTCACTACAGTCGCAAACCCCGGTTCTAGCAGAGTAACCGTACCCAGCCCCCGCGCATCACTTACCTGTAGAATACCGGAACGGTGGATAAAGCTGGTGTCCCCATTCTTCTCAACAATTCCCTCGGTCTCACTACCCCGTATCCCCATCACGGCAGTTGGAGTTTTGATTGTTGCATGGTTCTCTCCAGCATGATCAAACTCTCCAATCTGACCACTGGAATATCGAAACGAACCTTTCACTACCGTGGTCGAAAAATAACCCATCTCTAACTCTGGGTTATATTCATACTGGTCGATAACCGTCTTAGTCTCTTTCCCCAATTGCAGGCTGGTATCATCAGCTAAACGAATGCCAACATAACTTCGCCCTACTGTCTCAACCACATCATTGAGATATATCGGATCCCCCGTCTGAAGCTGACGTGGGTAACCATCCAGCCCTTTTGCCACAGCATGTCCATCAGCACCAATGTCATCAACCGTACCGATCGGATCTCCTAAAAGTTCTGGGATACGCAAAGTACCGGCTGGACCAGCTACATCAACTGATTCGAGCTGCACTAAAAGTTTGGTCACAGTTTCTGGAAACAGTACTGCACCACTGGGACTTGTCAAAGGCTGCGGAGTAATAAAGTAATCATTCAAGACGGTCTGTGTAAAACCATCCTTTGACACAATAACCAGATCGTCACCATTGCGACTATAGGTTCCAGACAACAACAGCTCGCTACTCTCCAGCAGGATTTCCTGAGAGTCTGCGCCATCTCCCAATGGTCTGATACGTTGATTGTCTTGTTCTAGCACCATCACTTAGGTATCCGCTATCAACAAACAAATGAGGGTTTCGATTATAGCATAACCCTATCAATAGAACTTTTAACAGAAGCTTTAGGGCTACCGTAACTCAATCCACTGTGGCTCTGCCTGACTCTTCAACCGTTCCAGTTTCTGCTGTCTACCTACACCCCCAGGACCAACCAACCAAATACCTTTGAAAGTATCCTCTGACAAAGTGCCTGACCCATCCGAATCTGCTTTGTGCCCCAAATTTTCACTTTGCATTATCTCAGATGCCCTTGATCCAACAATGGAAACCTTCTCTTTCAGTTCAATAGAAGCGGGCTGGTTTGGCTCTGTTACCGGGGAAACCTGAACTTCTTTGATACTCTCATGATACGCAGAACGATTCAGGTAAATTGTGCGATCAATCTCATTTTGCGTCTGCCTCTTTTCCAGAGCCAAGGGAGTATTGTCCATTGTCGGTGCCAATGGTGCAGCTTCCTTGGGTATAGTAGCCGATATCTCAGGGTTTAAGGGGACAGAGACTATACTATTCATTCGGTCCACCACCCGCCCAACAACTCTTGATAGAGAATCTTCTGATTCGGATTCCACCTGCTGAGCTTCAGCATTTAAATCTTCCTGACTTCTCAACTCTTCAGGCTTTTGCTCAAATAGATCAGACTCAGGTAAATCTACCCCCTGCTGCTTCAATTGCCCGACGGCATTCAATAACTGATAGGCTGCAATTTTATAATCAATTTCTGCAGATACTGCATTACTAATCGCTGTCAGATAGGTGGTCTCACCAGTCAATACATCCTGTAATGTTCTTGACCCCAACTTACGTTCTACACGCGCCTGTTCCAGAAACTCAAAGGCAATATTGGATTGGTTCTTCAGCAGGGAGGCCGTCTCCTTTGCTGTTTTCCAATTATGCCATGCAATACGTACCGCCTCATGTACCCGTTTTCGGGTATCTTCCAATCTCAATTCAGCCGCACGTTGCGCATGGATACTAGAGTCAATTGCACTCTGTTCACTGCCTCCACTATATATTGGCCAACTCAACTCAACTTTGGCCAGTCCTTCAGTTTTATCACCTGCACTACCTGAAACATTATGCTTCTGTTTGTAGTCAATATTAAAAGAGAGCTTAGGCAGTGCACTTGCCTTCTGGTTTTTTACCGTTGAACGGGCAATTTCGATATCAATTTTGCCCATTTTAACCTCTGCACTATGTTCATCTGACAAGCGTAGCGCTTGATCCAAGGTTGTTGGCATACGGCTGAGTGATGGCTCTGGCACACGATACCCAGGTTTTTCTTGTGGAGAGACCCCAAATACCGCCCAATACCGACTCTCTGCCAACCGGTTCATCCCTTCCTCTTGAACACGTAGCGCCTGAGTACCTGTCAATTGTGCCTTAGTCTGCAATACATCACTGGGAATACCCGCACCCGTCTCAACCAGTGACTCCTCCATACCAGTCTGCTTCTTGATATTCTTTTCTGACTGCAGTGCATAATCAACACGCCCTGAACTTTTCTCCAGCCCAAGATAGGCTGAAACCCCCTCCATCAGAAGGCTCTCTTGCACAAAGCGCAACGCCAACTCTGCACGCCGAATTCCCAGGTCAGCCATTTCAACCTGCGCATCCGTCTCCCCAAAATCATAGAGTGACTGCACCACATTGATCCCTTGCTCATGAATCCCCATCGAGGTACGGGAGCCATCCGTATTCTTGATCTTTTCAGTACCTTGATAGAGTGTCGCACTCACAGTAGGTAGATAACCCGCATAAGCACTTCTCTTTGCCTCCATTGCTACTGCTACATCTTTCTCTGCTGCCAGAACACGCTCATGGCGCCCCAACTGAACTACCAATTCCGTCGGTAACAGCTCACGCTCCGCAGTTACCGGCTCCATAAACAACAACGCAAGAAGCAACAAGCGCAGAGAATGCTGGCCTCCCAACCACTCTTTACTGATTACTTTTCCTATTTTGCTCTGTCCAAAAAGCATTGCACTACATTTATTTTGCCAAATTGCTGTCATTATCTTTATCCAAAAACAGCGAAAGCAATTTTCACACCATGAACATTTTTTATCTGACAAAACAAGCACATTGCCTTAAAACAAGGAGGACGGTATGATTTTTGAAAATTCATCTGCTGAGCCAAATCTTGGAATATTCTCCTCTACCCCCTGAACATCCACGAAAGTGGCTAAAACAGATTCTCAAGCCACTCCATTCTGCACGACGACAGCTACTAACGCTCTCACTGGCAGTCAACCTGCTCTCTCTTGCAGTACCTGTCTTTGTGCTGCAGGTCTACGACCGTGTCATCTTCCACAATGGCTTAACAACCCTACAGGGGCTACTGATTGGAATTTTGATCGTTCTACTCTTTGAGTTTCTATTACGGCGAGGGCGCACAAGAATCCTTCAGCATTGCGGCATACAAATCAATCAACAGTTGGGACAAATTCTATTTACCAAGATCACTTCACTGCCATTACGCACATTGGAAAAACACCCTGCATCCTACTGGCAAATGCTATTTCATGATCTTGACCTAGTGCGCAGCCGCCACTCTGGCCCCACTGCGATGCTGCTGTTTGATCTCCCATTTACACTTCTGGCTATTGCTTTAGTAGTTACCATCGCAACACCAATTGCCTGGGTACTGCTACTCCTGATCCCTCTATTCCTACTGATTGCACTACGTTCTGCAAGGAATACACATAAACAGAGCACTCAAGAGCGGGAAAATATAATCCAGAGAGATCAGTTAGTCGCCGAATTTTCCAACATTCGCAACAGCATCAAAGCGCTGGTTCAAGATGACTATTTTGCAAACCGCTGGGATCAACAGCAGAAACATTGGAGTGAAGATGCACTAGAACATGCCTCCTCCAGTGACCGTTACCGGGATCTTGGTCAGACACTTTCGATGGCAACCACCGTTATTCTAACCTCTGTTGGTGCACTGGCCATTCTTGAGCAACAACTCACACTGGGAGCCTTGATTGCAACCAATATGCTGAGCAGCAAGATCATCGCACCATTGACACAGCTCATCACACAGTGGAGCCAGTTGGCACAGTACAAGAGCGCAAAACATCACCTGAACACCCTGTTTGAAGAAGATTCCGAACGCATGGAAAGTAGCGTAAAACCATCTTGGGTAATAGGTAGACTCAGTTTTGAAAAACTTGCTTTCAGCTACCATGACAACCACCCACTGATAGAGAGCCTATCAGGAAAAATTGGCCCAAATGGTATACATGCTATCGTTGGGCCAAACGGCAGTGGAAAAAGCACACTACTCAAACTACTCTGCGGACTCTACACTCCAGATCAAGGAAGAGTGCTATTAGATGACGCTGACATCCAACAATATACTCGAACTGATCTCCGCAACTGGATTGGCTATCTGCCTCAGCATGCCACTCCCCTTGCAGACTCTATTTACCACAATCTCACCATCCATCGGCCTGATGCCAACAATGATGAGATCATTGAAGCATGCCAACTGGCCAATGCATACGGCTTCATCTCCCAACTTGAGGAGGGTTTCTCCACCAATATGGGAGAAAACGGACACCGCTTCTCTGGTGGTGAGCGCAAGCGCATTGCCATTGCTTCACTTTTTCTCAGCAAACCAAAAATACTGGTACTGGATGAGCCAACCAGTGATCTTGATATCGAAGCAGAGAAATCACTTGCCAATACCCTACAACAACTTGCAGCTGACCATACCATTTTATTGGTAACACACAGCCCACTACTACTGAGAGTAAGCAACAGCATCATGCTTCTACAGCAGGGGCGTATTCGAGCCGCTGGGGCCACACAGGACATGCTTAAACAGCTGGGAATAGAGTCATGAAACGCACACCCAAAGCACCAGGTTGGCGCACAATTGAATTCCTGACCCTACTATTGATCATCGCACTCTCAGTTTGGGCCTACCACACCCCCATTGATCAGGTGGTCACTGCCAGTGGTGAAGTCATTCCATCTGGAAAGATCAAGGTCATCCAACATCTGGAGGGAGGTATCATTGAAAAGATTCATGTAACACCTGGTGAGAGTGTTAAGGCTGGCAGTAAACTCATCACGCTGAATCTAGCCAGTGGTGGATACAATCTGAAAGAACTGCAGGCCAAGCTGGATGGACTGATACTCTCCGATACTCGTCTGAATGCTGAAATCAGTGGTGCCGTACCCAACTTTCCTCAACCACTACAAACATCTCGTCCTACCCTGATTGAGGCTGAGCTGAAGATTCTGGAAGCCAGACGAACCGAACTGGCAAGCACACTTGCAGTGTTTGATAGCCAGAAACGTCTTCGAAACAGAGAGATTGAAGAGGCTCGTAGCCGAGAACGCTCTCTAGCCAAACAGGGCATAACCAAACAGAAAGAACTTGACATCATTACCGACACCTTTAAGCGCAAACTTACCTCCGAATTGAAGTTGCTGGCCGCACAAAGTGCAATGGAAGAGATTCATGGTGAACTGGAAGTTACCAGAAAAACCATTCTTACCGCACAGGAGTCTCTGCAAGAGATCGAAGCTCGTGCAACAGAGTTAAAAGCGATCTTTCAGCGTACAGCCCGGGAGCAGCGACATGAGGTCCAACAGAAGATCATCCAGACTCAAGAGCAGTTGAAGCGCGCCACTGAACAGAAGAGCCGAACCATTATTCGTAGCCCAATCAGTGGAGAAGTAAAGAATATGCGCCACCATACCATTGGAGGGGTTGCAGAAGCAGCTGAGCCACTAATGGAGATTGTGCCACTGGAGGAGGAGCTGGTAATTGAGGCACGCCTCTCACCAATCAACAGAGGATATGTAACTGAAAACAAGCCTGCCCGCATCAAGATCAGTGCCTACGACTTTATCCGTTATGGAACACTACAGGGGCAGGTCAAGACTATCGCTGCAGATACCGAAGTTGATCACAACGGCGAGACCTACTACCTCGTCACGGTTCGTACCGATCGCCACTATCTTGGAGACAAGAGCCTGCCCTACCCTATCAAACCTGGTATGGAGGCTACTGTCGATATTCATGCAGGTACACAAACTGTGCTGGAGTATCTGATACGCCCTGTACTGAAACTACGTCACGATGCATTCAGAGAGCCGTAATACAACGACTTTATTACATGATGCTGGAGCATACC
>CAYFOU010000173.1:0-6353 GCA_964344805.1 uncultured Piscirickettsiaceae bacterium
AACCCACGTTTGAAGCTTGGGAAGCTCCAGTTCTACCATTGAACTACACCCGCGCAGGTTTTGAATTCTCTGCTGTATGGCCGCTTTCGTCAACCCAAGATTGACACCATCCGGGGATACAACGACAATTCTCCGCTTCATTCCTGCCACCAGAAAACGATAGCGTAGAGTCGAGATTCCGATGGAAATTCAGTTAAACGGTGAAGCCCACACCCTGCCGGAGGGGGCCACTGCCGCCGATCTGGTTGCTTCACTGCAGCTGGGAGAGCGCCGTATTGCGATGGAGGTCAATCTGGAGATTGTGCCCCGTAGTCAGTACGCCAACCACCCCCTCAACGAAGGGGATCGTGTCGAGATCGTCCACGCCATCGGTGGCGGCAGTCAGTAGCACAAGAAACAAGGAAAAACAGAATCATGGCCGAAAAAGATACCTTTGTCATCGCCGGAACCGAGTACAGCTCCCGCCTGCTGGTGGGCTCTGGAAAATACAAGGATCTGGAGGAGACCCGTCTCGCTACCGAGGCGAGTGGTGCAGAGATTGTCACCGTGGCAATCCGCCGCTCCAACATCGGCCAGAATCCGGATGAGCCCAATCTGCTGGATGCAATCCCACCGGAGAAGTACACAATTCTGCCCAATACTGCCGGCTGCTTTACCGCCGAAGATGCGGTACGCACCTGCCGTCTGGCCCGTGAACTGCTGGATGGCCACAATCTGGTGAAACTGGAGGTGTTGGGTGACGAGAAGACCCTCTTCCCCGATATCACCGCCACACTGGAGGCCGCCGAAACCCTGATCAAGGATGGTTTCGATGTGATGGTCTACACCAGTGACGATCCTCTGATCGCCAAGCGCCTGGAGGAGATGGGCTGTGTTGCGGTGATGCCGCTGGCGGCCCCGATCGGCTCCGGTCTCGGCATCCGCAACCCACACAATATTCGCCTGATTATCGAGAACGCCAATGTACCGATCCTGGTCGACGCCGGTGTCGGCACTGCATCCGATGCAGCGATCGCGATGGAGCTGGGGTGTGACGGCGTATTGATGAACACCGCAATTGCCGCTGCCAAGGACCCGGTACTGATGGCCTCTGCAATGAAGAAGGGGATCGAGGCGGGACGCGAGGCGTTCCTCGCCGGTCGTATGCCGAAGAAGGCCTACGCCAGTGCCTCATCACCGATTGACGGCACCTTCTTCTAAGCCACACCCGCTCTATAACCGCTGTGGTCTCTCCAGAGAAGATGCGCCACATCCGCTCCTTCGTGCGTCGCGAGGGGCGGATGACCAACAGTCAGCAGCGCGCCCTGGACCAACTCTGGCCCCGTTTCGGCATTGAACCCGGCAATGCAATAGATCCCGAAACAGTGTTTGGCCGTAGCGCCCCGCTCCATCTGGAGATCGGCTTCGGCATGGGCCACGCGCTGTTTGAGCTGGCCTCCACCCATCCCGATGAGGACTACATCGGTATCGAGGTGCACCGCCCCGGTGTAGGCCGTCTGCTGGATGAGATGGACAAAAACAGCATTCACAACATCCGCCTCTGCAAACACGATGCGATCGAGGTGCTGAAACAGCAACTTCCAGAGAACAGCCTCGATACGGTGATGCTCTTCTTCCCCGACCCCTGGCACAAGAAGCGGCACCACAAACGGCGCATTGTGCAGCCGGAGTTTGTACAGCTGATCCACCGCAAGCTAAAACCGGGTGGACTGTTCCACCTGGCAACCGACTGGGAGGAGTATGCCGAGTGGATGATGGAAACCCTCTCTCAGGCAGGGGGGTTCAGTAACCGTGCAGGCAGTGGCAACTTCGCCCCCCGTCCAGAGACCCGTCCGGTAACCAAGTTTGAGAAGCGCGGACTACGCCTCGGCCACGGTGTTTGGGATCTGCTCTTCGAGAGACAGGGTTAATCCTATATAATCCGGCAGATGGATGTCTTGAAAAAACTGCTGCAACAACACCACCCCTTTACCCTGGCCCTCTATCTGAGCGCCATTACGGTGATAATCATTATGCTATTCAATCTGGGCAACGGGTTCTCCGAAGAGCCGGAAAAACCCGCCGACAGTGGCATTGGCCCCTACACCTCCAATGTATGGGAGGCGGAACCCCTCTCCCTGAAAGATATCGAAGGGGTCACCCGCTCACTGGATGAATGGAAGGGGAAGGTGATCCTGCTCAACTTCTGGGCCACCTGGTGCCCCCCCTGCAAACGGGAGATTCCCGACTTTATCGAGTACCAAAATCATTATGGAGATGCCGGGCTGCAAATTATCGGTATCGGCATTGATGAGCCAGAGCGCATTGCCGAGTACAGCAATACCATGGGGATCAACTATCCGGTATTGATCGCCACCGATTCACAGATGATGAGCAGTTGGGGCAATGAACAACAGGTCCTCCCCTATTCGGTAATCATTGATCAAACTGGTGAAGTTCGCTACATTCATCGCGGTGAACTCGACCAGAAAGTTTTTGATGCCGAAATCAAACCACTGATTTAACAGGACCCCGATATGGAAGCCAACGGAGAGCAGATCGTTATCCTTGGTGCAGGCTTTGCTGCACTGACCGCCATCAAGACCTTGCGCAAACAGCGCTTCAGCGGCTCCATCACCGTAATCTCGCCACGCGCCACCTTCGCCTATCTGCCCAGCACCATCTGGATTCCCTCCGGTATCCGTTCACGGGAAGATCTGGAGATTCCACTGGAGAACTTCTTTGCCCGCTTCAATGTACGCCACTTTCAGGGCAGCGTGACCGGGCTGGACAGCGAAAACAAGCAGGTGAAAACCGACAGTGGTGACGTCAACTACGACCGCCTGCTGATCGCCAGTGGAGGGCGCTTTATCCAGAAACTTCCGGGTATCAAGGAGCACGCCATCATCCCCTGCGACGGCATCAAGGCAGGTGAACAGATCCGGGATCGTCTCGCCACAATGGATGGCGGCACCATTGCCATGGGCTTTGCCGGTAATCCAAAAGAACCTGCGGCAATGCGTGGCGGCCCGGTATTCGAATTTCTCTACGGCATCGATACCCTGCTACGCAAACAGGGGCGGCGTGACCGCTTCAAGCTGGTCTTCTTCAGCCCGGCCCCGGAACCCGGCAAACGCATGGGCCCCAATGCAGTCAAAGGACTGCTGCGTGAAATGGCCAAGCGCGGCATCGAGACCCATCTTGGCCACAAGATGAAGGGCTTTACCGAAAACAGCGTACAGACCGAGGGGGGAGAGTTTAACAGTGATCTCACCCTCTTCATGCCGGGGCTGACCGGACCGATGTGGCTGGCAGAGAGTGGACTGCCGCTTTCGCCCGGCGGCTTTGTGGTTGCCGACAAGGGAGGGCGTATTGAGGGACACCCCGATATCTATGTTGCCGGAGACAGCGGCAGCTTCCCCGGGCCGGAGTGGATGCCGAAGCAGGCCCATATGGCTGACCTGCAGGCAGAGACCGCGATCAAGAACATGCTCTCCGATATGGCGGGCACGCCTGCACAACATCAGTTCAAGGTGGAGCTGATCTGTATCGTCGACTCCATCTCCACCGGTGTACTGGTCTACCGCGATATGAAGCGGGCAATTACGCTGAAATGCCGCCTCTTTCACTGGGCAAAACTGCTATTTGAACGCCTCTATTTACGCGGAATACGATAAAAATTCGATAAGCTGCTATTCCATAGAAATAAATTGTTGCGCCTTTGTAACCGCTTATGGAAGAATAGGGCGCTATTCATTTCTGCTTGCGCAGTACGCTCTCTTCACCACAACACCTCTCTAGAGTCCGGTGATGCACTGTGCAGAATTGAATGATAAAGAATAACGATCACAACCAATAAGGAGGATCACTCGATGCGACTGAAGACGTTTGCAGTCACTGCGCTTGCCGCTGCCGTAATGGTCGGCTGCTCTGCTCAACAACCTGCTGAAAAGGCTGCTGCTGCACCTGCTGCTAAAGCTGCCAAGAAAGCACCACCCAAGACCCTGTCTGGCGCTTCCGGCGAAATGCTGGCCAGCACCTGTGAGGGTTGCCACGGTACCGATGGCGTAAGTCAGGGCCCTGCCACTCCATCTATTGCAGGTATGTCTCCAGACTACCTCGTTGAAGCAATGGAAGAGTTCCGTGACGGTGACACCAAGGCCACCATCATGGGCCGTGTTGCCAAAGGCTACAGCGATGACGAAATCGCTGCGATGGCCGCCTTCTATGCAGACATGAAGCCTATGGGCGCTGCACAGAGCGCAAGCGCTGCCGATATTGCCAAGGGCAAGGCGCTGCATGAAGAGTACTGCGAGAAATGCCACTCAGACGGTGGCGCCAACGCTGACGATGATTCCGGAATTCTGGCAGGTCAGTGGGTACCGTACCTCCACTACACCATGCAGGACTTCATGAATGGTGACCGCGCTATCAGCAAGAAGATGAAGAAGAAGGTCGAGAAGCTGATGGATAAGGAAGGCAAGGCCGGGCTCAACGCTATTATCAGCTACTACGGCAGCCAGAAATAAAGGAGGACACCAATAATGAGCATCAAGAAACCATTTAACCGTAGAGACTTTCTGAAAGTTTCCGGTGGTGCTGCCGCAGCAGCAACTGCTGGTCTGGGCCTCTACACCTCAACCGCATCAGCAGCGAAGGCAAAGGTTGTCGTCGTCGGTGGTGGTATGGGTGGCGCAACGGCCGCACGTTACATCAAGAAGGCGGATCCTGCGATTGACGTAACCCTGATCGAGCCAAAAACCACTTACCACACCTGCTTCATGAGTAACTTCGTGGTCGCCGGTGAGCGCAAGCTGGACTATCTGGCACACGGTTATCAGGGGCTGGCTGCTGAAGGCATCAACATTGTTCACGACACCGTAACTGACATCGGTGACAAGGCGGTATCCACTGCCGGTGGCAAGAGCTTTGCGTTTGATCGTTGCGTAGTCGCTCCTGGTATCGACTTCAAGTATGCCGAAGGTCACAGCGAAGAGGTTGCCAACAGCAAGATCACTCATGCCTGGAAGGCGGGTCCCCAGACCCAGCTGCTGCACGACCAGCTGACTGCAATGAAGGATGGCGGTACCGTCATCATCGCTCCGCCACGCAATCCATTCCGTTGCCCACCTGGACCTTACGAGCGTACCAGCCTGATCGCTGGCTACCTGAAGAAGAACAAGCCAAAATCAAAGATTATCGTTCTCGATCCGAAGGACAAGTTCTCCAAGTTTGGCCTGTTCATGGAAGGGTGGAAGACTCACTACGGCTACGGCACTGACAACTCCCTGATCACCTGGGTCAAGGCGGCTGAGGGCGGTGCAGTTGAAGAGGTCAACGCTGCAGACATGACCCTTTCTGCTGGTGTTGAGGACTTCAAGGGTGACGTAATCAACGTGATTCCTGACCAGAAGGCCGGCAAGATCGCCTTCACTGCAGGTCTGGTAGACAAGTCTGGCTGGTGCCCAGTCAACCTGCACACCTTTGAGTCCACCGTTCGCAAGAACATCCACGTAATCGGTGACGCAAGTCAGGCCAAGGGTATGCCGAAGTCTGGTTATGCGGCGAACTCCGAGGCGAAGGTCTGTGCCGCTGGTGTGGTTGCTCTGCTCAACGGCCACGCTCCAGGCACTCCAGCCTACGTCAACACCTGTTACAGTGTGATCTCCTTCGAGCCTAAGGACGGTATCTCCGTTGCAGCGATCTACAAGCTGCGTGAGGACGGTTCCAAGATCCAGAAGGTATCGGGTGGCCTGACTCCAAGTGGCGACAAGCGCAACCCAGCGCATCGTGCCCGCGAGGTCGACTATGCACTGAGCTGGTATGAGAATATCACCTCAAACACCTTCGCCGACTAATCCTCGGTAAGGTGACACAAAAAACCCCGGTAGCGAAAGCTACCGGGGTTTTTTCATGCAAATAGAAATAAAAAGTGAAGTGTGGTTATCTAACCAACCAATTGGGCACGCCGACCAGTCGCCACCTCATGCTCCCCACTACAGTAGCACTCACGCACTCGTGAAAGCACCTTCAGCAGATTGGTATCTGCAATCGAGCAGTAGATCCGGTTATGGTCCCTTCTCGACTGGATAATCCCCGCCTTGCGCAGCACCTCTACATGCTGGGAGACATTGCTCTGGCTGGAACCCACCTCTTCCATAATATGGGTCACAATCTTCTCTCCTCGGCCGATTGCTCCAATAATCTTCAGACGCATCGGATGGCTGATCGCCTGCATGATAGTAGAAATCCGGGAAAGCTCACTGCCATCACTCGGTAAGTCCATATTTTCCATATCGTATTCCTCCGTTCTTTCTTCTATAAGTAGAGTCTCCTCAAAAAGCCGGGGCAGATATAATTCCCAGCCGCCCACC
>CAYFOU010000174.1:0-6334 GCA_964344805.1 uncultured Piscirickettsiaceae bacterium
TGGATCCGGGCACCCAATGCCTGCAAAAAAACAGGTTTGCAGGATTTAGGTTGTATTATAACGAAATATTATAGACACTCCCCCGCTCTTTCACATAGTATCCAACCTTGGAGGGACCATAACAATACAGATACAGTGCATCAAGGAGGAAACCATGGGGACCATACTGGCTGTAGACGATTCAGCATCACTTCGGGGGGCAATCACCTTTGCACTGGTTGACCGCGGCGGCTTCAATGTGGTTGAGGCAGAGGATGGAGAACATGGATTGGGGCTGATCAAACAGCGGCAACAGGCGGGAGCAGCCAATTTTGACCTGATCCTCGCTGATATCAATATGCCCGTAATGGATGGATACGAAATGGTCGCCACCATCCGCCAGATGCCCGACTATCGTTTTACCCCGATTCTATTCCTCACTACTGAAAACTCTGATACCGCCAAAAAGCGCGGTAAAGAGCTCAATGCAACCGGTTGGGTAACCAAGCCATTCAGTCCGGAAAACCTGTTGGGTATTGTCCATCGCGTTCTGCAGCAATAATTTGTTCCAAAACCCCAGGCACCTTCTCCAGCCCCACCAGCAAGCGCAGGAGAGATTACAGCTACTGCTATAATCCGGCACCATGCAGGATCAGACCTTCAGCAACCGGATCTACTCAACCAACATCACCCTGCTATTGGGTTTTGGACTACTGCTTCTTCTGCTGGCTATCCAGACAACCCTCTCCACCACAGAGATGGAGTCTCAGCGGAAACACCTTGAGCAGGTGACCCAGAACATGTTGGAGAAGACCCGATTTACACAGATGATGGTGGAAAGTGCGCGGGAACGTGGTGATATTCTGATGCAGATCTACTATGAAGAGGACGCTTTCAGGTTGGATGAGATGGCAATACGCTTCAGCGAGCTGGCTGGCCACTTTATGGCGGCACGGGAAAAATTGCTGGAACTGGATCTTACCCCGAAAGAGCTTGAAGCACAGGAGTTTGCCCGGCTCGAGTCCAGCAAGGGCACTGAAATCTTTAACCATGTATTCAACTTGGCCCTCTCTGAGCAGTGGATGAGCGAGCGTGTACGCGAAGAGGCCTTCTACCTGCTTACTGAACAGGCGATCCCAGCCTGCCAGATGGCCAGGATGAGCATTGAGGAGATTCATCGCATTACCGAAGAGAGCAGCCGATACGCCATCGAACAGGCTCGTGCGGAATATGAGACCACCCGTACCCTGCTCTGGATACTGGGAACAATCATCTTCCTGCTCTCTGCCGCCATCGTCTTGCTGGTTTATCACCGGGTTTCCAGTTCATCCCGGCAGCTGCAACATATTCACGAACAGATGGAGAGCCAGATTCAGGAAACCATCACCATGTTCAACATCTCGGTCGCATTGATGGAGCACTCGGTAGCGGGAGGAGATGAGGCTATCCGCAATATGATTGATCAACTGAGAGATCAGTCTGGAATGATCCAAAGCATTCAAGAGCGGTTACAACAACTTCCAAACAATGCAGCCCCCATTAATTCCCATAATTCCTCTCCCTGTACTCTCCCCCTCCCTCAAACTGAAGGAGAGATTAAGCAGGACTGCGATACGATGGAAGCAACACTGAGCGAGGCCATCGTCATATTTCAGGACTTTGACCGCATCTCCCAACAGATCACCCAGATTGGAAACAATCTCAACGCAACAGCGGAACTGCTAAATGATCCACTTCGCATCAATAATACGGAAGCATGGGAGGCCATTCACCAACAGATGCGGGATACCTTTGTAATGAACGATGCTCAGGTACTCTATGAAGAGATGATCAGTGGCACCAGCAAGGAAGAGGCATTAAAACGGGCAAAAGAGGCCAAGGAACAGTCCAGAGACTCTTTTGAACTCTTTTAGCCCCATATCGCAAAAAACCGGGCCAAGGCCCGGTTTTCTGTTTTTACCACATCGGGTATATACCCAAATCAGGAACAACCACCGCCAGCCCCCGCAGAAGAGCTGCAGGTACCACACCCTCCACCGGCCGGGGCCTTGGTATTGTTGAACACAAAGCTGGGACCCTGTGGCCCATTGACATAGTCGATCTCCACACCATCCAGTGTAGCCAGACACTGTGGATCGACATAGATATTGAGATCACCAGACTCCAGTACCGCATCATTGTCTGCAATGGAATCGGCAAAGGTCATGCCCCACTGAATCCCGCTGCAGCCGCTGCCTGCGACATAGATACGTACACCCTTGATCTCTTCATTGTCTTCGGATTTCAACAGTGCGGCCAGTTGCTCCTGAGCATCACTGGAAATCTTGAATTCATCTGTAACTGCTGTAGCCATCGCGTAAAACCTCTTTAAATATCGTAAGACTGGCGAAATTATAGCACTATCCTACCATATCCCTCCCCTTTTGTTGACTTTTTTAGTGAGTTATATCAAACGATCCCCCCCCTCATCTGGTCATCCCCCTGACCAACAGATAAAATCAACGGTTATGGAACAGAAGAAGATCGCATTTATTGGTGGAGGCAACATGGCCTTCAGCCTGATTGGCGGATTGGTGGCCGGCACCACCCCCGGTGCCAATATCCACGTATCCGACCCCAATCAGGATGCCCTGGTAGCAATGCAGCAGCAGTTTGGCATCATCCCCTTCCACAACGACAATGGTGGCGCCATTGAGGGGGTTGATGCGGTAGTGCTGGCGGTAAAACCGCAGGTGCTGGCCAGCGTGGCAAAACAGCTGGGAGAGACGCTGCACACTCAAGGCGGTGTTCCACCCCTCTTCATCTCCATCGCCGCCGGCATCCGCTCCTCCGATATCGGGCGCTGGCTGGGTGGAGAGCAGGCGATTGTCCGCACCATGCCCAACACCCCCTCTCTGCTGCAGAGCGGTGCCACCGGGCTGTTTGCCAATGCCCGCGTATCCGAGGAGCAGAAGAGCCTGGCCGAATCCATTCTGCGTGCAGTGGGCATCACCGTCTGGGTCGATAAGGAGGCGCAACTGGATAGCGTCACCGCCCTCTCCGGCAGCGGCCCCGCCTACTACTTCCTCTTTATGGAGGCGATGGAGGCGGCAGGCAGAGAGCTGGGACTTTCGGAAGAGAGCGCCCGCATGCTCACCATCCAGACCGCCTTTGGCGCCGCCAAGATGGCGCTGGAGCGCCCGGAGAGCAGCGCCGAACTGCGCCGCAAGGTGACCTCACCCAACGGCACCACCGAGCGCGCCATCGGCACCTTCCAGCAGGAACAGCTGGAGGCGATTGTCGAGAAGGCGATACGTGCCGCACACGACCGATCCATTGAACTGGCCGATGAACTGGGGGCCGAGGAGTAACCATGACCAACACCTCCAACGCAGGGCTCTTCCTGCTTCAGATGATCTTCAGCCTGGCAATCCTGCTGATGCTGCTGCGCTTTATGTTCCAGCTGATGCGGGTCGACTTCTACAACCCGATCTCGCAGATGGTGACCCGCTTCAGTGATCCGCTACTGCGCCCGCTGCGTGGATTGATCCCCTCCAGCCGCAATATTGATGGCGCCTCACTGACCGCCCTGTTTCTACTACAGTATTTGCACCTCTTTATCATTGCCGGAGTACGGGGTCTCAACGCCCATCCATTGGGACTGGCACTACTCTCGGTTACGGAGGTGCTCTCGCTGATCACCAGCATTCTCTTCTGGGCCATCCTGATTCTGGCGATCCTGAGCTGGTTCCAGCCCTCCAACCACCATCCCGGCATCTCCCTGCTACAGCAGCTGACCGAACCGCTGATGCGCCCGATCCGCAACATGCTGCCCCCGGCAGGCGGGGTCGACTTCTCACCGATTGCTGCACTACTGGCAATCAAGGTAGCAGAGTTCATTATCATCGCCCCACTGCAGGATATGGCAGCGATGCTGCTCAATGCCGGTTGATGCGCTTCTGCCAGCAGCAGTCTGACCAGCTACTGCTAGTACTCCAACCCACCATTGATTGCACCCCCCGATAACTCTCATTACACTTCCCTGCATGCCCCAAGAGAGCCGAAAAGAGATCCCTGAAGACAGTATTGGACTGGTCTATCCCGAGACCCTCCACTTCGACCAGCCACTGGAGCTGGAGTGCGGAGCGACCCTGCCCGCCTACGATCTGATCATCGAGACCTACGGCACCCTCAACGAGGAGAAGAACAATGCGGTACTGGTCTGCCACGCTCTCTCCGGCAACCACCACCTTGCAGGCTATCACAGCATGGAGGATCGCAAACCGGGCTGGTGGGAGACCGCCATCGGCCCCGGCAAGGCGATCGATACCAACCGCTTCTTTGTGGTGGGGCTGAACAACCTCGGTGGCTGTGATGGCTCCACCGGACCGATGTCGATCAACCCGGAGAATGGAAAACTGTATGGACCCGATTTCCCGCTGGTGACGGTGGAGGATTGGGTCCACAGTCAGGCCCGCCTCGCAGATCGTCTCGGTATTGAACAGTGGGCTGCCGTGGTCGGCGGCAGCCTCGGCGGCATGCAGGCGCTGCAGTGGTCGATCAGCTACCCGCAGCGGATGCGCCACGTGATGGTAATCGCCGCCGCCCCCAAACTGACCGCACAGAACATCGCCTTCAACGAGGTGGCACGTCAGGCGATCCGCACCGATCCCGAGTTCCATGACGGGCGCTACCAGGAGAACGAGGTACTGCCGGAGCGCGGCCTCAAGCTGGCGCGGATGCTGGGGCATATCACCTATCTCTCCGACGAGTCGATGGGGAAGAAGTTTGGCCGTGAACTGCGCGAAGGGCAGATCAACTACAGCTTCGATGTGGAGTTCCAGGTGGAGAGCTACCTGCGCTACCAGGCCGACTCCTTTGTCGGCAAGTTCGACGCCAACACCTATCTGCGCATGACCAAGGCACTCGACTACTTCGACCCTGCCGCCAAACAGGGGCACGACCTCTCTGCGGCACTGAAGGGGGTCAAGGCGGACTTCTGCGTCATCTCCTTCACCAGCGACTGGCGCTTCTCTCCAGCCCGCTCCAAGGAGCTGGTACGGGCACTGCTCGACAATGATCTGCGGGTCAACTATGCCGAGGTGGAGGCCAATCAGGGGCACGACGCCTTCCTGATGGCGATCCCCCACTACCTCAATGTATTCAGTGCCTATATGAACCGGGTCGCCGCCGAGGGAGATTTCTAACCATGTTACGAGCCGATCAGGAGATCATCTGTGACTGGATCCAGCCCGGCAGCCGCATCCTTGATCTTGGTTGTGGTGATGGCACCCTGCTGCACCATCTGAGGGAGCACCACCAGGTTGAAGGGTATGGACTGGAGATTGATGACAACAAGGTGCTCTGCTGCATCGAGAACGGTATCGATGTGATTCAATCCGATCTCGATCAGGGGTTGAGCGAATACTTCGACGATGACTCCTTTGACTACGTCATCATGAGCCTCACCCTGCAGGCAATGAACTATCCAGATCGCTTGCTAGAGGAGATGCTGCGGGTCGGTAAACAGGGGATCATCACCTTCCCCAACTTCGGCCACTGGCACAACCGGGTACAGATGCTGTTTGGTGGACGCATGCCCGTCACTCGAGCACTACCAAATGAATGGTACAACACCCCCAACATCCACCTCTGCACCGTCAACGACTTTGAAGAGCTGTGCAAAAAAAAGGGAATCCGTATTCTGGAACGCACCGTGGTGGACCGGGAACACCGCGAACCGGCACTGCTGAAACTGGCCCCCAATCTACTCGGAGAGATCGCCCTCTACCGCTTTGAACGCCTCCCCTACCACAGCTGAATAATGAAACACTTCACCTCCCTACTACTGCTATTCATCACCCTGTTTCTGCCAATGCAGAGTCAGGCAGAGCGCGCCCACCACTTTGGTGACTACGTAGTCCACTACAACGCCCTGCGCTCCGATACCATTCCACCCGAGGTGGCACGCCGCCACAGCATCGTACGCAGCACCCACCGTGGGCTACTCAATATCGCAGTACTGAAGAAACATGCCGATGGTACAACCCAGGCGGTGGCTGCCAAGGTATGGGGTAGCAGCCGCAATCTGGTTGACCAGAGAAATGAGCTGGAATTCTTCAAGGTACAGGAGCAGGATGCGATCTACTACCTCGACCAGTTCCGTATCAATGACCATGACATCCTGCGCTTTGAGATCCATGTGATCCCGGAGGGTATATCTGAGCAGACTCAGGGCACGGTGAAATTTACTCAGCGTTTTTATACTGAATAAAAAAGAGGAGCTACAAAGCTCCTCTTTTTTGTTCGGTGAAGATCACCAGTAACCATCCCCCGGCAAAGCCGGGGGCTTTCATTTTGTGAGCCGCTCGAAGCG
>CAYFOU010000175.1:0-6250 GCA_964344805.1 uncultured Piscirickettsiaceae bacterium
GAATCAGCTGATAGGCCGCTGCCGATACCGTAGGCGGTGCCGAGGTGATCTCATCGAGAAAGAGAATACCGCGCTCACCATGACGCTCCACATTGGGCAGCAGCGCCGGAATCGACCACTCCACCAATCCATCCTTGTGGAACGGGATGCCGCGCAGATCACTCGGCTCCATCTGTGACAGACGGATATCGACCACCACCCCATCCCCCTCGGCTGCGATCTGCGCCACCATATCCGACTTGCCCACACCTGGCGGCCCCCACAGCATCACCGGGGTATGGTGACCAGAGGCGGTACTCTGGTACTCACGTTGCAGAATCGGGATCAGCTGGGCAGGTCTCATCTTCAGTTACTCAATCCGTTGAATCAAATCAATATCATACCCATTTAGTAGGTAATTACCACCAACACGGGCCCATCCAGTGATCATCACTACGCATAAAGAAAGGTATATTGCATCTGCCGCCAATCAGCGTATAACCAACAGAAGGCCATCCCCTTACCTCTAAATGGAGAAAAGCTGAATGAAGAAAATATTGGTGATCGACGATGTTCCCCCCATTCGCAGCCTGGTAAAACAGCATTTGAAGGCCATGGGATACCGCGTCGAAACCGCTGACGATGGAGAGGAGGGGTGGTATCAGATCCTGCGTTGGGAGCCCGATCTGGTGATTACCGATCTGATGATGCCCCGCCTGCATGGGCTCGACCTGCTGAAGCGGATTCGCGAACACCCTCCCACCATCAATCTACCGGTACTCTGCATCACCAGTGATGATGACCGTGTACTGAAGCAGGAGGCCGCTGCGCTGGGGGCCACCGGCTGGGTACAGAAACCGTTTCATCCAGAGAGCTGGAACGCCACGCTGGAGAAGATTTTTGCAAACTCACCCGGCCCCAATTACTAACTGAGAAACAGCTTATAGACCGGATTATCAGTCTCCTCCTGATAGTGGTAACCAAGCTTGTCGAGGAACTCCTGATATTTGCCACGCTCACCCTGCGGCACCTGAATCCCGCACAATACCCGACCAAAGGCGGCACCATGGTTGCGGTAGTGGAACAGGCTGATATTCCAGTTGCGTCCCAGGTGGGTGAGGAACTGCAGTAGAGCTCCAGGCCGCTCCGGAAAGCGGAAGCGGTAGAGGATCTCATCCTCCACCCCCTGTTGATGCCCCCCGACCATATAGCGCACATGGACCTTGGCGGTCTCATTATCCGAGAGGTCCTCTACCGGATACCCCTTGTCCCGCAGCCGCTCCACCAGTGCCTCACGCTCTTCACCCCCACTGAGCTGAATGCCAACAAAGATATGGGCACTCTCCTTGTCGGCAAAGCGGTAGTTGAACTCGGTAATCTGCCGCTTGCCCAGTAGCTGACAGAACTTCTTGAAGCTGCCGGGGCGCTCGGGAATGGTCACCGCCAGCACCGCCTCCTTGCGCTCTCCCAGCTCGGCCCGTTCCGCCACATGGCGCAGACGGTCAAAATTGATATTGGCCCCGCTGTCGATCGCCACCAGCGTCTGTTTTGACACACCATTCTGCTGCACATACTTCTTCAGCCCGGCCACCGAGAGCGCACCAGCCGGTTCAGCAATGGAGCGGGTATCATCAAAGATATCCTTGATCGCGGCACAGATCTCATCCGAGCTGACCAGCACCACCTCATCCACCAGCTGCTTGCAGAGACGATAGGTCTCCTTGCCGATCTGCTTCACCGCCACACCATCGGCAAAGATGCCCACCTGTTTCAATGTCACCCGCCGTTTTGCCGCCAGCGCATGATGCAGGGTGGGGGCATCCTCCGGCTCCACCCCGACCACCCGGATATCAGGAAAGAGGTACTTGATATAGGCCGCCATACCGGCGATCAGCCCACCGCCACCCACCGGGATAAAGACCGCATCGATCTTGCCGGAGTGCTGGCGCAGGATCTCCATCGCAATGGTCCCCTGTCCGGCAATCACTTCCGGGTCATCATAGGGGTGGACCAGCGTCATCCCCTTCTCCTGCGACAGCTCCAGTGCATGTTTGTAGGCATCATCATAGGCATCCCCAATCAGTACCGCCTTCGCCCCATACTTGCGCACCGACTGCACCTTGATGTCGGGGGTGGTCTTCGGCATCACAATGGTCGCCTTGACCCCCATCTCCCGTGCCGAGAGGGCCACTCCCTGGGCGTGATTACCGGCCGAGGCGGCAATCACCCCACGCTTCAACTCTGCATCACTCAAATGGGCCATCTTGTTGTAGGCCCCCCGCAGCTTGAAGGAGTAGACCGGTTGCAGGTCTTCACGCTTGATCAGCACCTGGTTGCCCAGTCGCTCACTCAGCCCCTTTGCGGACTCCAGGGGTGTCTCTTTCGCTACGTCATAGACCCGCGCCTTGAGGATTCTTTCGATGTATTTTTTTGGCATGGCGGCAAGTATACTTAGAAAAAAAATGGACAGAAAACTAGGGAGAAGAAAAAAATGACCCAGGACGAGATGAAGAAGGCAGTCGCCGAGGCTGCCCTGGAATATGTAGTACCCGGCGAAATCATCGGTGTCGGCACCGGCTCCACCGCCAACTTCTTTATTGATGCACTGGCCTCGATCAAGGGGCAGATCAAGGGGGCGGTAGCCAGCTCCGAGGCAACTGCCGAGCGCCTGCGTGGACACGGCATTGAGGTGATGGACCTCAACAGCGTCAGCAAGATGTCAATCTATGTCGATGGTGCCGACGAGTCCAACAACCAGCTTCATCTGATCAAGGGGGGCGGTGGTGCCCTGACCCGAGAAAAGATTGTCGCTGCGGTGGCCGACAAGTTCATCTGCATCGCCGACGAAAGCAAGCTGGTCGATGTGATGGGCGACTTCCCGCTGCCGGTCGAGGTGATTCCGATGGCGCAGAGCTATGTGGCCCGCGAGATCATCAAGCAGATTGGCGGTCAGCCGGTACTGCGTGAAGGTTTTACCACCGATAACGGCAACGTGATTCTCGATGTACGCAATCTGAAGATCACCGAGCCGGCCAAGACCGAGCAGACCCTCAACAACATCGTCGGCGTGGTCACCAACGGCCTCTTTGCGCTACGCCCCGCCGATACCCTGCTGCTGGGCACCCCCAACGGCGTTCGCACCATTCAGCCTTCATAGGCGACTCTTCCCTCCCTTCGGGGAGGGCAAGGGCTGTGTGGCAAAATGATTCTGGAAATCGCCATTCTCGCGGTACCGCTACGCAAAACCTTCGACTACCTCCCGCTTCCCGATAGCGATCCATCCACCCTGCAGCCGGGGATACGGCTACAGGTTCCGTTCGGAAGACAGCAGCGCATCGGCATTCTGCTTGCGGTAAAAGAGACGTCCAGCTTCGACCTCAAGAAGCTGAAGCCAGTCAGTGGCATTATCGACCCGACACCGCTGCTTCCAGAGACCATCCACAAGCTGCTGCTGCAGTCTGCACGCTACTACCACCACCCGATTGGTGAAGTCTACGATACCGCTCTACCGCTGCTGCTGCGGCAAGGGAAGGAGGCGCTACCCAAGCAGGAGAAGCTGTATCAGGTGACTACAGAGGGAGCAGCCACCGATCCTGAAACCCTGCAACGTGCCCCCCGTCAGCAACAGCTGTTGCAGCAGCTGAAGCGCCAGCCACTCAACAGCAAGGGGCTGCGGGAGATCACCCCCCACTGGCGGGAGCCGGTGCTAAAGCTGATCAAAAAGGGGATGGTGAGCTGCAGTGAGTCGAGTTCGGCACCACCACCCAGCGCAACACCGGAGGCCCCCCATCCACTCAACGAGGAGCAGCAGCAGGCGGTCAATGCGATCCACCGGCAGATCACCCATGCCACTTCTACCACCCCGATTCTGCTGGAGGGGGTAACTGGCAGCGGCAAGACCGAAGTCTACCTGCAGGCAATGCAACAGGTAATTGAGCGGGGCCGACAGGTGCTGATTCTGGTACCGGAGATCTCTCTTACCCCACAGACGGTACAGCGCTTCAGTGCCCGTTTTGCGGTCTCCATTGCACTGCTCCATTCAGGACGTAGTGCCACTGAACGGCTCAACGACTGGCTGGCCGCACGCAGCAGTGAGGCCAGGATCATCATCGGTACCCGCTCCGCCATCTTCACCCCACTGCACGACCCCGGCATGATCATTGTCGATGAGGAGCACGACAGCTCCTTCAAGCAGCAGGATGGATTCCGCTACTCGGCACGGGATCTGGCGGTACTGCGTGGGCAGCAGGCGCAGATCCCGGTGATCCTTGGCAGTGCCACCCCCTCCTTCGAGAGCCTGCACAACTGCGATAGCGGCAAGTACCGGAAGCTGCTCCTCAATCAGCGTGCTGGAGATGCCGAGCCACCCGAGATCTCATTGATCGATGTGCGCTCCCGCAAGATGGAGCACCTGCTCTCCGCCCCGCTGCTGGAGAAGATCCAGCAGCACCTGCAGCAGCAGGGACAGGTACTGCTCTTCCTCAACCGCCGCGGCTACGCCCCCACCCTGCTCTGCACCGCCTGCGGCCACTGCCTGACCTGCCCCCGCTGCGAGATCCACTACACCTACCACCGGGGCAGAAACCGGCTGATCTGTCACCACTGCGGTGGGGAGCGCCCTGTCCCCAAACAGTGTCCGGAGTGCGGCAACGAGGCCATCAAGAGTATCGGCGCCGGTACCGAACGCATCGAGGAGGCGCTGCAGCGGCAGTTCCCCCACCACTCAGTGGCCCGTATCGATCGTGACACCACCCGGCGCAAGGGGGCGATGGACGAGAAGCTGGCGCAGATCCACGCCGGGGAACATCAGCTGTTGCTGGGCACGCAGATGCTGGCAAAGGGGCACCACTTCCCCAATGTGACACTGGTCGCCATCCTCGATGCCGATGGCGGGCTATTTGGCTCCGACTTCCGTGCCACCGAGCAGATGGGGCAACTGATCACCCAGGTGGCAGGACGTGCCGGGCGCGCCACCCGACGCGGCGAGATGGTGCTGCAGACCCACAACCCAGACCACCCCCTACTGCTGACACTGCTGCGAGAGGGGTATCCCGCCTTTGCCCGGCAGACCCTCTCCGAGCGCAGGCTGGCACAACTCCCCCCCTATAGCTACCTGACTCTGATCCGCGCCGAGGCGGCACAGCCACCACTGGCAAAGGCCTTTCTCAACGAGGTACGAGAGCTGGCACAACAACATGGTGTGCCACAGGTAGAAATTCTGGGCCCCGTCCCCTCACCGATGGAGAAGCGGGCCGGGCGCTATCGCGCCCAACTGCTGCTACAGTGCAAACAACGCACACCACTGCACCAACTGCTCACCCCACTGCTGCCCCAGATGGAGGCGATGAAATCGGGACGCAAGGTACGCTGGTCGGTCGATGTCGATCCACTGGAGATGCTGTAGACCCCCACCTATTGAAATTTACCCAGAGCGCAAGGCCATTAAACTCGCCAGCTACGCAACGTCTCCCGATTCTCATTGATCGAATCGGCCATCTGATCAAAGCGCTCATTGGCAAGATCCAGCTTGCCCCCCAGATAGGCCTTGGAAAATTCATTGATAATAGTCCCCAACTGACCGAAAGAGAGCCTCACCTCCTCTCCCGCATCCTGTCTATCCTGCTGCTCCTGCAGAATACGGCCGAGCGCCTCAATTTGTATACGCGCCTCAACCAGACTCTTGTTATAGGGGCGCATTACCAGAATGTTATTGGCAAAATCATGCAACATGGAGGCAATGATCTCGGCAAACTCGGTTATCCTCTGATCGTCTACAGTGACCCTCTCCGCCTCTACCATCTCTTCAGCAGCCCCTCCCCTGTGTACGACCTCCGAACCATTCAGATAACGACCCAGTACCTTCACCAGCTGCTTCCGATTAATCGGTTTCTCCAAAAAATCGTCACAGCCCGCCTCTAAAAAGGCGTGACGATGTTTCTGCAGCACATTGGCGGTCAGTGCAATAACCGGTATATCAATCTGCGCCTCACGGATGGAGCGGGTTGCCTCAATCCCATCCATCACCGGCATCTGCATATCCATCAGCACCAGATCAAAGGCATCCTCATCCGCCTTCACCATCTGCAGCGCCTCCTCCCCATTACCGGCACAACGTACCGTTACCCCCATATCCTCCAGAATCATTCGCTCGATCAACTGCAGTTCGGGGGCATCTTCGGCAATCAGCACACTTCCACTGAAACGGGACTGTAGGCCCACCTGCTCCCCCTCTCCTGCCGCTTCCACCTCAACAGGATGCTCTGTCGGAAGA
>CAYFOU010000176.1:0-6213 GCA_964344805.1 uncultured Piscirickettsiaceae bacterium
CCAAGAACAAGCGCACCATGCCCGAGAAGATGGAGATCAAGAAGTATGATCCCAAGGTGCGCAAGCACGTTATCTTCAAAGAGGCCAAGATCAAGTAAGATCGAGACTCATTGAGCAGAAAGCCCGCTTCATGCGGGCTTTTTTGTGTCTTGAGGTGTGCATTACTGCAACCGGTACAACAGGACCACCCCCGTTGCATCAACTTCACCCCACCACCCTTCAGCAATTAGCGAGGTGGAGACCTGCTCGGTAATCAGCACCGGCCCCATCAGCCGCTGCCCTGCCACCAGCTGATCTCTCTGGTAGACCAGCACACTGCCCATCCCCATCAGCTCTGCACTCTGTGGAAATTCAGCCTCTCGCCGCTGTGGAGCATGCAACACAAACGGCACATCAGTCCGCTCCCTGACCTTGACCCGTAGATTGACCAGCTCAACCGGGAAGTCAAAACGGTGACCATAACGCTCCAGATGCGCCTGATGGAAGGCGGTAATGCTCTGCTCTCCCCCCTCCCATGGCAAATTGAGGGTAAAGGATTGCCCCCGGTAACGCAGATCCACACTCCACTGCTGCTCAATCTCCGCCTCGGCAACCCCCTCATCCTCCAGCGCAGAACAGCCCTGCTGCGCCAACTGTTGGAACAGCACCTCTATCTCCTCATCACTCAATGAGGAGAGCAGTGCAATTTTCGAGTGGGAAAGTTCTCTTCCTCGTGGCGCCACCAGCATCCCCAACGCCGACAGCACCCCACCGTGAATCGGAATCATCGCCTGCCGCATCCCCAGAGACTCCGCCAGCGCACAGACATGGAGCCCTCCTGCCCCACCAAACGAGACCAGCGTATAGCCTCGCGGATCAATCCCTCGCTGCACCGAGATCACCCGTAGCGCATGGGACATATGCTCATTGGCTACTCGAATCACCCCCATCGCCGCCTCTTCCAGCGAGCAGCTCATCGCCTCTGCAACCGGCTGCATTGCCGTCTCTGCTGCCCCCACATCGAGCGACATTCCTCCTCCAAGGAAGTCATCGGGTTGCAGCCGTCCCAGCAGCAGATTGGCATCGGTTACCGTAGGACGCTCTCCTCCCTTTCCATAACAGGCGGGTCCAGGGGCTGCACCTGCCGACTCCGGCCCTACCTGCAGCATCCCGCCCCCATCCACACAGGCAATCGATCCGCCTCCCGCACCAATGGTGTGCATATCGACCATCGGTACCGCCACCGGATAGCGCCCGATCTTCCCCTCCGAGGTGAGCCGTACGCCACCATCAATCAGCGCCACATCGGTTGAGGTCCCCCCCATATCAAAGGTAAGGAGCTGGGAACGGGAGACCTGCTCTCCAATAAAGTGGGCCGCCGCCAAACCACCAGCAGGGCCGGAGAGCAGCATATGGACCGCCTCAGCACCCGCATGGCTCGCAGCAATGGTGCTGCCGGAGGATTGCATCACCGAGACCTGCGCCCCGGCCATCTCCTGCTCCAGCCGCTGCAGATAGCCCTCCACCAGTGGTCCCACATAGCTGTTGAGCCAGGTGGTGATGCCCCGCTCATACTCCCGATACTCCGGCAAAACACGGGAGGAGCGGGAGATAAAGATCCCCTCCGGCACCACCGCCTCAATCTGCTGCTCTGCACGCTCATCCAGAAAGGAGAAGAGCAGATTGATCGCCACCGCATCCGGTTTGCGCTGTTCAATCTCGGCACGCAGCTGTTGAAGGTCAGCTTCCGTCAGAAGATCAATGACCTCTCCATCGGCACCAATGCGCCCCCCGGTCTCCAGACAATCCTCTGCAGGCACCGGTGGCGGCACCACCTGCGGTTGCAGATTGTAGAGCTCTTCTCGCGCCTGGCGACCAATGGTGAGCAGATCGGCAAACCCACGATTGGTAATGAAGAGGGTGCGCACCCCCTTCCCCTCCAGCACCGCATTGGTCGCAACGGTGGAGCCGTGTACCACCGTGAGTCCATCCAGTGGAATCTGCAATTCGGCAACCCCCTGCAGAATGGCACGCTCCGGCGCATCCGGGGTCGACAGCACCTTGTGGATATGGAGCTGCTCTCCATCCCACCAGACAAAATCGGTAAAGGTACCACCGGTATCTACTCCCAAAAACATGTAACCATTTACCTCACTTCCGTACAGCACAATTGCTGCGTTCGAAAATGGTCATTTACATTTGTAAACTCACATTTTCTGCCTTGCTCTTGTACCGTACGGAAGCAATCTAAATGGCTACAAACGCATGCTGGAAAAATCATAAACACATTATACTCACCCCATGCCCGAACTACCCGAAGTTGAGACCACCCGGCGCGGTATTGAACCCGCCTGTCTGCACCAAACCGTTACCGGGGTTGTGGTACGCCAACACAAACTGCGCTGGCCCATTCCAGATAACCTGGAACAGCTACTGCTCGGGATCACCTTTACCCATATCAACCGGCGCGCAAAATATCTACTGCTTCGAAGCACACAGGGCACCCTGATCATCCATCTCGGCATGACCGGCTCACTGCGCGTACTGGAAGACAATCCTCCGCTGCAAAAACACGACCATGTCGACCTGCAACTGGGCAACAGCACACGGCTCCGCTTTCGCGACCCCCGCCGTTTTGGTGCCATACTGTGGACTGCCGAACCAGTAGAGACACACCCACTACTCACATCACTGGGGATCGAACCAGTCGGTGAAACCACCCCGGAAGAGATTGCTGCCCATCTGTTCCACCGCTCACGTGGGCGCAAAACCAGCGTCAAGGCGTTCATCATGGATCAAAAGATCATCACTGGGGTCGGCAATATCTACGCCTGTGAATCCCTCTTCAGCAGTGGTATCCACCCTACACGCAGCTGCAGTCGCATCTCCAAAAGACGCTACCAACAGTTGGCTGAGGCGATTCAACAGATTCTTGACCGCGCCATTCAACAGGGCGGCACCACGCTGCAAGACTTTCACAACAGCGAGGGGAAACCGGGCTACTTCCAGCAACAGCTCTCGGCCTATGATCGTGAAGGGGAACCCTGTCTCCACTGCAACACCCCGATTCGGCGTATCCAGCAAAACCAGCGCTCCAGTTGGTACTGCCCCCACTGTCAACACTAATACTCGGAAAAGTATAGACAAAACGCAAAACATAACTATGATGAATTAATTTAAATCCAATTTTGGGGGCGCTGTTCAATGAAAAAATTTGAGTGGAACGACGAAAAATACAGTGTGGGCAATGCTGAGTTGGACCAACAACACCGGCAGATCCTGAAGATTCTGAACCAGCTGGTAGAGCTGCTCCACACCACTGAAGGTGACCATGAGCGTACCGCTTCCCTGCTAACCGAGATGCATGGGTACGCATTGACCCACTTCAAGGATGAAGAGGAGAGATTAAAGACCTCCGCCCCCGAGCTGCTGGAAGAGCAAGTCAACTCACATCAATCCTATGTAGAGAAGATCAACCGCCTTACAGAGAGTGGTGGTGATGAGCGGATGAAGCTATCCAGCGCCCTCTACTTTCTGCTCGATTGGTGGGAAAAACATATTCTGGTAGAGGACATGAGCTACAAGGGCAAGCTGTAACTGGCTACGCATTCCCAACCATATTAACCGGAACCGACATTCCATTACGGCTCAATTGCCGCCATGCCGCCTGATCCCCCATACCGGCCCAGAGATCCCACGCCTCCAGCAATTCAGGACGCTGTTCAGCGGTATAGTCATGGACTGTACGCAGCACCCGGGTCAGGGCCACAAAGCTACCGGAAAGTTTGTTGAACATCTCCGCAAGAGCACTTTTGGCCTCTACTGCCGCCGCCGCATAGGCACTTTTTCCCATCTTGATGAAGTAGTCATGCCCCACTGAACGGCGGTCTGCCAATTCTGGATAGAGGCCACTATAGAGCAGACTGATATCTCCCAACCGCTGCAGCCGCTGCTGACGCACCTGCCCCCACTCTTGATGCGCCCTGAAGTAATCGAGCGCCAGCACATGGGATTTGAGTGCTGCGTAGTCCTGATAACGGATCAGCGTCATCACCAGATACCCCTCCACCTCATGCTCCAGCGTAAGATGGGCCTCCTGCTCCGCCTCTTCTACCAGATCATGCCAGATCTCGGCGGTGGTGGATGCAACACAGATTCTGTTCATTGCTCTTCTCCTAATTACATACATCCAGAAATATGCATTAACCATACCAATACCCTCATTAGTTTGATCCTTGTCAACAGAGGTGAGAGAATGGATCAACCAGTTGTTTATTCGCATGCTCAAACAGGACACGACCATGGAACAGCCTTTCAAACAGAACGATTTAATTGGAGGCCAGGTATTGATTGTTGATGATGAATCTGTGAACCAGATGATTCTTCAGGAGATCCTTGAAAAGGGGGGGATCTCACCCATCATCGCAAAGAGCGGGGAAGAGGCTCTTGACCTGGTAAAACAGTTACCGCCCGATCTTGTTCTACTGGACATTGTGCTTGGCCGTGGCATTGATGGCTTCGAGGTCTGTCGACGGCTACGGTCAATGGCAGAGTTTGAGAAGATACCGATCCTCTTTATCAGCGCCTTGACTGAAGAGAAAGATCGTCACCGTGGATTTGAGGCAGGCGGAACCGACTATATCACCAAGCCCTTCAACCCTGACGAAGTACTGTCCCGGGTACGCGTCCACATAAAACAGGATCGGCTACAGCGCGCACTCTCAAAAACCGTCAAGGCCTTCACACACCAAAGCCCCCACTCCAAGCTGCGCGAACAGGCACTGCGGCAACTCAAGCAGGATGACGACAGCCTCCTTGATTCCAAACATCTGCTAGAGAGTGAATATCAGGAGCTGGCCACACTGATTGAAACCCTGAAGGTGCAGAAAATCGAGCTTCAACTCCATAATGAGCAACTACAGAACTCGGAAAAACTCCATCAACAGGAGATCAAGAGCTGCCGGAAGCTATTTGAACAGTCACCGGTTGCCACACTGCTGATCGATGGCGAAGGGCAGATCACTCAGATGAACCGGGCTGCTCGCCTCCTGACAGACATCGAACAGCTACCGCCAAAAGGATCACCACTAATTGATCACATCACCGATCCATCCATCTGGAGTGAGATCAAGAGCCAAAGAAAAAAACCTAACACCTCTTTCTGGAAGCAGCGTATAGAATTCAAAAGCATTCATGATACCCTCCATCCAGTAGAAGCAACTGCAACCTATGACAAACCAGATGAGGAGACCATCCTCACACTGGTACCACAACAATAGAGACATGGATATCCACAACCCTACCGGCTGCGAAGATAAGGAGCCGTTTGCCCTGCGGGTGATCGGCGAAAGCATGGCCCCTGAATTTGAAGATGGTGCCGTTATCATCATCGACCCCGGTTATCCGGTGGTCAATGGCGCCTATGTGTTGGTGCTCTACCAGAAGGAGTACCACTTCCGCCAACTGGTACGCCGTGATGACAAAGCCTATCTGGTCCCCCTCAACGGCAACTTCCACTCACTGGAGCTGGAGGGGCACTACCAGATCATCGGCGTCATCTCCCAGCAGAACCACAACCGCACCATCATCCACTATGAGTATCCGGAAGACGGGGTTATCAACCGACAGGAGAGCGAGCGCAGTAAACGCCGACGGCTGAAACGGGAGCAGCAAGAACAGGAGCAGTCCACCCCCTGACCCCCAAAAGAGAAGGCCGGTTCAAACAACCGGCCTTTCTGTAATCACTGCATCGAGAATCAGGCAGTCAGCTTCTCAAACTTGGCCTTCAACTGATCTTCACTCTCTTCATGATCAGGATCTGGCAGACAGCAATCTACCGGACACACCTCCACACACTGTGGCTCATCATAGTGACCCAGACACTCGGTACAGAGGTCAGCATTGATCTCATAGATCTCGTCCCCCTGAAAGATTGCCTCATTGGGGCACTCAGGCTCACACACATCGCAGTTGATACATTCATCCGTAATATAAAGCGCCATCTTAAAATCCCTGTAGTTATCGAGTGTTTAGTTGAATCCTATTATTGTACACCACTACTCCAGCCAAGTGACTACCTGAACATTTGAAAAATACACCTGGTAGCTGTTCAGATTGCCCCTGAAATTCGTCAGTGACCGCCATTGGCATTGCTTCGCTTCAAGGCAAAAAATGTGAGTTTACAACCTAAATCCTGCAAACCTGTTTTTTTGCAGGCATTGGGTGCCCGGATCC
>CAYFOU010000177.1:0-6198 GCA_964344805.1 uncultured Piscirickettsiaceae bacterium
AAAGAACATGACAGACACAATAAATATTATCACCACCGGAAGCATCCAATGAAAGGTCCTCACTTAACAATACATGACGACGATAACCCCGATCATGTTGTCGGCGCTCAACTAAGGAGCAAGAGAAGCCACGGCACCATTACCGGCTACCATTGGGAGGCTGTTCTTGCACACAAAGAGCGACTGATGGAGCTTTATGGCACTGAGTCCACAAAAACTCGCACATTTTCAATCGCAGAACATGGCTACGAAGAGGCATATAGAAAAGCATGCTCACAACGGGCCAAATGGGCCAGAAAAAGGCTTACCCCAGCGCAAAAAAGGCCCCCACCAATAAAAAAGGATCTTCATAACTGGCTCATATCAATAGGCAAGCTAGAGGCAAAATGATGGACGAATTGGTTGGATACATATCAATAGCACTATACCTCGGCTTTGCCATATGGTTTGTCTTCTGGAAAAGATTTTAAGCCCTACATGGGCAACTCATAACACATGAAACTATTTGTAGACTCAAACAATCAGAACGCATATCCCATGCCGGATGACTGCCCCATTGGGCGATGCCGCATAAAATCAGAAGAGCTTCCACCACAAGCGGAGTCACTGGATTTCAACAACCTTGATCACGACAATCCGCTCCCTGCAGTATTCGAGATCACCGATGTCCCCAACCTGTTTGGCCCGGAGGCAATCGCCCCGATGCTCCTCGCAGCAGAGATCAAAACAGTGGGCGAAAACTACCGGATGACCTACAAAAAACTGACAGCAGGAGAACCTGCGGTCAAACGCCGTAATGCTATGACCCCTGAAGAAACATTCGACCACCTCATCAACCGGTTCAACCTCAAAGGGAAAGACATCGCACGGATCACAAAACGCAGCGTCGATGCGGCTTATACCTGGACCTCGAAAAGAATCCGTAACGGTAAAAAGAGCATCATCCCCCCCTCATGCCTTGAGCTGATGCGCTACAAACTCGGCGACAAGAAGCTCACACTTCACAGTGCGGCATGGCGGGTATCAGACGATGATCGCCTGACCAGTGTTCCCATCATGTTTGGAGATATCGAGACCCGATTTATCGATTTGCCCGCAAATGAACAGCTCATCAGGCTGATGAAAGAGTACAACCTCGACCGCAATGAAATCGCCGAAATGACCCACAAGACAGTGAAGGCGACCTATCAGTGGACCTATCCAATAGATACCAATGAGTACCGCAAAATGCCGGAGGCAGAACTCGAACTGATGCTGCTCAAATTGGGAGAGAAACCCATCATGCTGGATGAGACGGTCCCCCCTGCACTACATGACAGATTCCTCTCAACCGGAATGACCCGGTAACCGCTGGCCGCCATCGATTTCGCAATCAACCCACGCTATCGCCATATCCTCTAACCGCTTCACATTGCCCACTGAGACTGTTCGGCCAGCCTCTCTGGACAACTCAACGGCAACTTCTTCCCGCGACAGGCGGCGAGAGAATCGCCCTCGGAGGGCCAAGGCCATCAGCCGGTGCCTCTCAGCCATCCTGCTGACAGCCTGCTCAACCCCCTCAGAGAGGAGATCTGAGGGCGGCTTGTACTCACCCGCCCCCTTAATACCAACCAACTCACCATCCTGCAAACGCCCCTCCATTGTGCGGCGGGCATACCCCAACTTGCTGCCATTACCGATACGGCTCCACTTCCCCCACTTCTGAAGCAGGGCAATCACATCCAAATCATTCACAGGATTGAAGCGCCCTTCTCCGGCATTAAAGTTATGCACCACGCGGCGCATACCAGCTTTCACATCTTTTCTTTCCATGAATTCCTCAGCTCAGAACGTATGTCTTCAATTGCCGCCTTCGTTGCCTCACACTTACACAAACCCTTGCATCGAAACTTGTTAACCCTGCGAACAAAGCGGTTGTAAGACACCCTCAGCATCACAGAGATATCTTTGACGGATGTGAACTCGTACCCATCATCGGTGCGGAGCCCTCCGCGACCATCACACCCCTCACACTCTGCCACTACTCTCCCTCTTTTCTCGCCTCTACCATTGCACTGATACCAGCCCTCATAGCCTCCATCAATTCAGAAGAAACCTGATCCAGATTGCGATCATAAATCCCCTTCAACTCTTCTTCGATATCAGCCACACCACCCATCATGTTAACAACAAACGGGGCCTCTTCCGTCATCTTTTTCAGCTTTTCAAGCTCAGCATCTCGCTCTTCCTCAATCTTTTTCCGCCAGACAGAAATGACGCTATCCATGATCTCAAAGGGCTGCTCCTGTCTGCTGCAATAATCAGCAAACATCATTGCTGTTGCCAATTGATGGAAGCCGCTGATCATTCCATGTCTTGCTTCCTTGTCTGGATCTGCCTTTCCAGAAAATAGCGCATCCTCACCACCACCAAACATATGCTTCACCTCTTCTCTAACAGTTACATCAGAACAACATGACCAAACACTTCATGCGCATCCATCCATGAATACGTAATCACCAAAGTGGCAAGATGGATTGCCTGATCAAGCCCGATCACCACAAAAGCCCAGTGGCGATCCCGCTCCCATAGCCAAGCCACCAATCGAGATGAAAAGAAATCGACCACCAAGTGAAGTGCGCCATTGAGCAGCGCAAACTTCCATCCAAAACCAAAGGCAAATATTGATATCGAATAGACTATGAAATGGGCGCCCAAGGCATAGAGACTCTTGCTCTTGTTAACCGCCATCCAGTCACTCTGCAGAAAAAAGTCCGCAATGAAATGCGCAGCGATCAGCCACAGCACTACTGTTATCTCAATCACACGAAGCCCCCATCCATTCCCATCTTTATGCGAACAACTCTCACTGCTTCCTTCTTGAAAACAGATAGCGCCTGCTCAGTGGTAAAGCGAGACTCATCAAGTATCATCGATGCAAAATACTTCTTTTCAGGAGAATCAGAGGCATGAACAATCGCCCCAACATAAAAGAAACGAGGATCTGGGTGATCCATATCTTCAACATTACTGAACACCAAATCAACGTCACCTTCTGAGGAATTCCCGTCAAAAGATTGGACAATGGCGTAGGCCATCAGCAGATCATCATGCTTTCCGGACTGCGCATTGGTCCGGCCTCGGTCATCTACGACGGAGGCCACAGGGACAGCTGCTATAGCCACTGCTCCAGTCATGCACCGAAGAAACTCTCTTCTATTCATTGATCACCATCCTGCTCAAAACCCTGACTCAGATTGACGCTTTGCAAGGAAGAAGACACGCTATCAACCGTTTCCTGTATCTTCGAGAAGAGATCTTCCTGCGCATGCTTGTACCCATGCACAAATGCTGACT
Organism: uncultured Piscirickettsiaceae bacterium; assembly: GCA_964344805.1. Classification (GTDB taxonomy): domain Bacteria; phylum Pseudomonadota; class Gammaproteobacteria; genus Thiopontia. The sequence goes on from CAYFOU010000177.1 coordinate 3,337, forward strand.
GCCAATGGAACCCAATGCGCTGAATCTCTCCCTCATCCACATCATGAGCCTGAAGAACTTCTTTGATATACCCCCAATGGGCATCAGCCAGCTCATCCGCCCTCTCACGAATATCATCCTGCATATTTATCCCTCTATTCCAGCAAAGAGCCAGCGAAGACGACGCCACCATGGCGCTGTATGGATATCAGCAAGCCTTTGTGAGATCTGGTTATTCTTCTTCACAAGAGCCTGCTCCCTTGCCATAAGACGATCAACATTATTGAGCGTATTGTCCCAAGCCTCATACTGCAGCCCAATCAAGTCCTGGCACTGCTCACTCATCCCAATAACAACCTCAGTGCCATCAGGACGCCTGAACAATCGCCCCCTAACAAGCTCTTGATGAAGCTCTCGGGTATCAACAAACGCTTCTTCACCAAGCTCATTGCGCACTGGAAAGTGAGGCATGGATAACGGAGAGTGAGACATGATGCTCACCATGTCCCCGTCGACCTGAACGCACTCGATACGCTTAATCAGGATCATGATCAGCCTCCTCATTCGCAGCCCGATTCATCATCACACTGAGCCCGTCAGACAAAACAGAAATCGTGTCCGTGATATCTCGCGCATCCCAATCTGACATCTCGTCGATCTTCTCATTCACCCAGCAGTGCCTGAACTCATCCTGCTCAATACACCGACTGCTCCCATCATTCAGACCGCAGCAGATAAAGCTGCTCCCATCATCTGCCGCAATCTGCGACAGAGGCTCACAGTCATCCAGACCGCGCAAACACAAATCAGGAAGTTGAATTGGCATCACCATTCCCCCTTCGAACATTCTCAGTAAGAACTCGTCTCAACTCTTCAATCTGGGTACATGCAGAGTGGTATGAGCACCGCACCAAGGGATCTTCACATTGATCCCGCAGCTGCATCAGCCTCTCATGCATTCCAACCACCTCAGCCAAATGCTCACTCAATACCATTTCTGATCCTCAAACGGCTCGATCCAGCGATCGAAGGCATCCTTCTCATACTCTTTGACCGTAATCAGCACGCGCCCATTAGGCCGTTCCACCTCTCCACGCACCATTGTCAGCTTGTCGATCTGGTTATCATTTTTGAACACATGCCCCTCCAAGCTGTCCAGGAGCAGCTTGTTCAGGTTGTCGATATCCCGCTTCCGCTTATCCGGTGGGAACAAATCAATCCTTACATCGAGCCGCTTCTCAAACAGCCCCCCGTCAGGCCCCAGCCCCTTGAAAAGCGCCAGCAATTCATTTGCCAGAGCCTTGTAAGCCCTCCCTTTTGCAGAGAGGATCACCCGGTTCTGATACGTCCGGTACGCAGCATTCACTGATGGAGGCCATGGAAGCTCTATCTGGAGCAAGCTACACCTCCATTAGAGATCCCAAGCATCATGTTTACCCACTCCAGCATCTGCAGCTGGGTACCAAACATATCCTCCCAAGTAGCTACCCCCATCCGATGAATGCCATTCGCCCCGGTATGATGGTCCTCACACAACGGGATCGTCTTCTCATCGTCCGCCTTCAGAGCCATGCCACTCAAGCCGACACCGGTCAGGTGGTGAATCTGCGGCTGATCACCACAGACACAGCACCCCATCTCAAACAAACGGTCAAATCGATCCCCTAAGCTCATCTGAGATTCACAGTCCAATCGAGATTAAGCTGGTCACCTCCACAAGCAATTAGAGGCGGGCAGCTCTTTAAAGAAATTAGCCTTCCCTGTGAGTCCATCCAAACAAAGCCAAAGATTTCCACATCCTTACGCATATCAAATTGGTGCCTATTGATCAGCTTCGTACCATGTGAAACCGCTGCACTGCCCCACTCAGTTCACACTCCATTCAGGGTCTTTTTCAGCCCACCATCAGAGATACCAACCGCTGCCAAATCACCATTTTCTGTGCCGCATTCAATACCGGAATATCGCAAATCAGCTGACTCAACAATAAAGGTCTCAAGATCCCTTCCACACCTTCTACGCCACACATCAAAGTCCTGAGACGGTTCCCCTTTATCAATAAAGGCGACCCGTAAAAGCTCTGATTTACGATCGTTAAATTCACTCTGAATCCAATCAGGAATCTTCCCAAGCAGATGAATAGAACCTACACCAGCATCTTCCTCAACAGATTCAGCCAGCATTTTCGCCATCGCCTTGAAGGGTGACGCAACTGCAGCAGCTGCACCAATCCCACCCATGAGGCCAAGAAAACCACGCCGCGAGAGCATCAGGTCACTCATACCTACTTCCTTCTGTACCCAAACAGAATGCTGATTCGGTCATAAGTCATAGCCCCCTCCACAACAAACAGATGGGACAAACGCCTTAAAGGCGGCACACTTCTGATTAAGTCAGCAAGCAAATTTTGGGCAATTCGCTCAAGACAAATATCTCCAAGACCGGGACCTTCAACAGACGCCAATTCCAACATCAGCTTGTCCGCTTGTGGCCCGACAAAATGGTCACGCGGAATGTCAGCAACAACCTCATGCTCAACAATCACAGGTTCGCAGCCAGCTGTTCCCCACGCGGAAACAGCATCTCCTACCCTTTTTACCTCTCCTTGGTATCGTGTATCTACCTCACATTTACTCAACAGCGGCATCAGTAGACCGGACACTCTCACAAAGATCTTCTTGGATACAATGAAACTCGACACCTTCAGGTCACTCACTTGCCCGCATTCCCCACAAAACGGCTGCGCGGCAACTCCAGATGCCGCTTCCAGAGCACCATGATGTTCCCGCTGTAGGTATCCATATCCACCGTGCTCACCTTTCGCCATCCCTTTGTAGGGTGGTACACCCGGTTCCCGCTCATGTGGTCCTCTGGGAGCAGTGT
>CAYFOU010000178.1:0-6197 GCA_964344805.1 uncultured Piscirickettsiaceae bacterium
AGCTGCAGTGCCCCTTGTTGTCGAGCACATAACCATAGGACTCACAGTTGGGACGGATCCCGGAGTGGATCGCCGGGCTGCTCTTCAGCATACGCATCGGATAGCCGGTGGGTGAGAGGGTATTGACCTCGATATCCTCCTCCTGGGCGGCGAAGTAGGCCTGCTTGGCCTCGTCGGTCAGACCACACTCCTCGGCAATGGTGAAGCGAGTAGAGACCTGGATCGCGGAAGAGCCAGACTCCAGATATTCCACCCCATCGGTACCGGTGAAGATACCGCCAGCAGGGATCACCGGAATCTGCAGGTCCTCATCCCGCAGATACTGGATCACCTCCTGGGTGATGGTTGCGAGATCGTACTTGGCCCAGTCGAGACCAAAACCGAGGTGTCCACCGGCCAGTGGCCCCTCGACCACGACAAAATCGGGCAGGCGCTTGAGACGTGCCGCACGTTTGAGGAACAGTTTCAGCGCACGTACCGAGGAGACAATGATGCCGATTGGTGCATCACGGAAACGGGGGTTGTCCTTGATCAGATCGAGCGAACCGAGATGGAGACCAGCACTCAGGGTGATGCCGTCAATTCCGGCATCGAGTGCCGCATTGAGGCGCACTCTTAACGTCTCTTTGGAGTTGTTCATGGTGAGCTTCTCCATACAGTTGATGAAGACGCCCCCCTCGCCCTTCTTGGCCGACATCGCCTCATCGACGTGACGGGTCTGCGCCTCACGCAGCTCATCGAGATCGAACTGGGCAATCGACTTGTCATCGTTACCGACATTGGCCTTGTACTTCTTCAGGCGATCTCCGACATAGCGGGTCTTGAACTGCTTGTCGATCACCGTCGGCACCATCGCATCAGAGAGGTGGCCGATACCGCCCTGCTCGGCAAACACCAGCGCCAGCTCACGGGTCGAGATGTCGACACCCATCCCCCCCAGCATCAGCGGAACATACTCCTTCCCCAACAGTTGCAGGCGGTAGTCATCAATTCGTTTGGAGAGGGTCGAGTCAGTCATGTGCGCTATCCGTGCGGAATATTTCAGAAAAGTTACAGCGGATCATACCCCATTCTGGTTCGGGTCGTTCCCAAAAATCGAATCCCAGATCAGGATGGCGGCACCGATAAAGATCGCACTGTCGGCAATGTTGAAGGCGGGCCAGTGCCACCCCATCGCATGAAAGTCGAGAAAATCGATCACATAACCATATTGAACCCGGTCAATCAGGTTGCCAATCGCTCCACCAATGATCAACGACAGCGCGATTGCCAGTAGCCGCTCTTCGGGCTGCAAGGCACGCAACCAGCGCAGCAGGAAAACGGTAATGACCAGCGTCAGGATGACAAAGAACCAGCGCTGCCAGCCGCCCGCATCAGCGAGAAAGCTGAAGGCGGCCCCATGGTTCTGCATCAGGGTCAGGTTCATGAAGGGCAACACCTCAACCCGTTGATAGAGCTCCAGTTGGTACTCCGCCAGGATCTTGGTCGCCTGATCGAGAAACAGCACCAGTGCCGAGAGGCGCAGCCACTTCAACAGCGGGCTGCCGCGATCCTCCTCCTGCGCTTCGGTCTCACTCATCAGGCGTAGCGACGCTCTTCACCACTTTCCGTGGTAACGTTCTCTACACAGCGACCACACAACTCAGGATGGTCGCTATTGCTGCCGACATCCTCACGGTGGTGCCAGCAGCGCACACACTTGGCATGTTCAGAGGCGGCCACCACCACCTTCAGCCCCTCCAGCTCAGTCGCCTCAGCATCGGCAGGAGCCTCGGCCAGTGGGTAGATACGGGCGTAGGAGGTGATCAGGACAAAGCGCAGCTCATCCTCCAGCTTCTCCAGCAGGCTGTAGAGCGCCTCATCACAATAGAGATCCACCTCGGCATCGAGCCCAGAGCCGATGGTCTTGTTGCCGCGCAACGCCTCCAGCGGCTTGGCCACCTCAGTGCGCACCTCAACAATTCGATCCCAATCCTCAACTGTAAAGCGGTCTCCCGCCTCCATGCGGAACAGGCCGCTGTAGAACTCCTCGAGGAATACGCTCTCGCTGCGCTCACCCGGCAGGAAGCTCCAAATCTCATCGGCGGTAAAGCTGGTGATCGGTGCCAACCAGCGCACCATCGCCTCGACGATGTGATACATCGCGGTCTGGGTCGAGCGACGCGCCTGACTCTCGCTCTGGGTGGTGTATTGACGATCCTTGACGATATCGAGATAGAAACCGCCCATCTCCACCGAACAGAAGTTGTGGATCTTCTGGAACACCAGATGGAAGTTGTAGGCCTCATAGGCCTCGACAATCTCCGCCTGCAACTGAGCCGCATGATCCACCGCCCAACGATCCAGAGAGAGCATCTCCTCTGGCTTCAGCAGATCAGATGCCGGATCAAAACCGTTCAGATTGGACAACATGAAACGGGCGGTATTACGGATACGACGATAGGCATCGGCCATGCGGCGCAGGATCTCGTCAGAGACGGTCATCTCGCCACGATAGTCGGTCGAGGCAACCCAGAGACGGATAATATCGGCACCCAGCTCCTGAATCACCTTCTGCGGGGCGATCACATTACCCAGCGACTTGGACATCTTCTTGCCATCCTTGTCGACGGTAAAGCCATGGGTCAACACTGCCTTGTAAGGGGCCTCCCCCTCCATCGCCACCGAGGTAAGCAGTGAGGACTGGAACCAGCCACGGTGCTGATCGGAACCCTCGAGATAGAGATCAGCGGGACGAGAGAGCTCATCGCGATTATCCAGCACTGCATGGTGAGTGACACCAGAGTCAAACCAGACATCGAGGGTATCCATCACCTTCTGATATTTTTCGGCATCATCACCCAGCAGCTCTTCGGGTTCGAGACTGAACCAGCCATCGATACCATGCGCCTCGACCCGCTGAGCAACCTGCTCAATCAGGGAGACCGTATCGGGATGCGGATTACCACTCTCCTTGTCGATAAACAGTGCAATCGGCACCCCCCAGGTGCGCTGGCGGGAGATACACCAGTCGGGACGGTTTTCCACCATCCCCTCGATACGGGCCTGCCCCCAATCCGGCATCCAGCTTACATTCTGGATTGATTGCATCGCATCACTACGCAGGTTGGCCTGATCCATACTGATAAACCACTGCGGGGTGGCGCGGAAGATGATCGGGGTCTTGTGGCGCCAGCAGTGCGGATAGCTGTGACGGATCTTCTCCATGCAGAGTAGCACGCCACGCTCGGTCAACACCTCCAGCACATGGTCATTGGCCTTGAAGACATGCTCTCCGGCAAAGAGCTCGGTGTTATCGAGAAAACAGCCATTGGGACCGACCGGATTGTGGACCGGCAGGTCGTAGCGCATACCGACCACATAGTCCTCCTGACCGTGGCCCGGCGCGGTGTGTACTGCACCGGTACCCGCCTCCAGCGTGACATGGTCACCGAGGATCACTGGTACCTGACGCTCGTAGAAGGGGTGGTTCAGCTGAACGCCCTCCAGCGCGGCTCCGGCACAACGTCCCAGAACTGTGGCCTCACCCAGTGAGGCACGTTTCAACACATCCTCATACAGTGCTTCAGCAAGAAGCAGCCTCTCCTCTCCCACCTGCAGCAGCAGATACTCGAAATCGGGGTGCAGTGCCACCGCCTGGTTGGCCGGCAGGGTCCACGGGGTGGTGGTCCAGATCACCATCGAAATGGGGCCATTGCCCTCTGATTCTGGCGAGCAACAGTTTATAAAATCGGCCTCATCGACCACATGGAAGCGCACATCGATCGCCGGAGAGGTTTTGTCCTCATACTCCACCTCCGCCTCGGCCAGTGCAGAGCCACAGTCGGTACACCAGTGGACCGGCTTGTCGCCCTTGTGCAGATGGCCGTTCTCGACAATCTTGCCCAGCGCACGGATGATATCGGCCTCGATCTTGTGATCCATCGTCAGGTAGGGGTTATCCCAATCTCCCAGAATACCGAGGCGTTTGAAGTCCTGCTTCTGCCCATCAACCTGACGGGTGGCGTACTCACGCGCCTTCTGGCGGAACGCCCTAGCATCCAGCTTGCGCCCCGGCTTGCCCCACTTCTTCTCTACATTGAGTTCAATCGGCAGTCCGTGGCAGTCCCACCCCGGCACGTAGGGGGTATCAAACCCCATCTGCGCCCTGGACTTGAGGATCATGTCCTTGAGGATCTTGTTGACCGCATGGCCGATATGGATATCACCATTGGCGTAGGGAGGACCATCGTGAAGGATGAACTTCGGCTTGTCGGCACCCTGCTCCCGCATCTTCTGGTAGAGGTCGATCTTCTCCCAGTTCTTCAGGAAGTTGGGCTCACGATTGGCGAGATTGGCCTTCATCGGGAAGCCGGTCTTGGGGAGGTTGAGGGTATCTTTGTAGTTGTTGGCCACAGTTATCGGTCCGTAATCACTCAGCTGACAAACATCTCTACGCAGTGGGCGCAGAAATCCGCTTAAAAACCGAACATTTTACCAGCAAACCGGGGAGATGATGGAGCCTGCATAACAGGTTGTTGAAATTCGCTCATGCGAGCGCGAGACAAGGCATTTGGGTGTGAAAAAGCGGAGTTTACGCAGGGTAAATGAGCATTTTGAACAGCAAAATAACGCCGTATCGTGCCGCATGAGTAGAATTTCAAAAAGTGCCACAACTGAGCATCACCAACGTACAGGCGATTTCAACGTCAATTCCGGCCTTCTGTAGCCGTTCAATCACTGTACGCTCCTCCGATCCAGGATTGAGGATAACGCGTCGAGGCCGTAGCTCCAGCAGATCATTGAGCAACCCTCTCAGAATCGAGGGGCGCACATAGACGGTGACGGTATCCACCTTTTCCGGGCAGGATGCAAAATCAGGATAGCAGGGAACGCCCTCTATTGAGGTAAGCCGTGGATTGACCAGAACCGAGGTATGCCCAGCAGCCTGCAGGGCCCGCTTTGCCTTGTAGGAGAAGCGGTGCGGGTGGTCACTCGCTCCCAGAATGGCTACGACCTCTCCCACTTCATCCGCTCGAAGAGTAGCGGACCCTGAAGTAGCTACGCGCCTCATCGGCATCGATCAGGATCTGCTCCTTCAGCAGCTCAAAGGAGTCGAACTTGCGCTCGTTGCGAATCTTCTTCAGGAAGTCGACCATCACATGGCGACCATAGATATCCCCACTAAAGTTGAAGAGGTGGACCTCCAGTACTGTGCGAGTGCCGTTCACCGTAGGGCGGGTACCCACATTGGCCACCCCGGAGACCGGCTCCCCCTCAATCCCGAACATCTCCACCGCAAACACCCCTTCAATTGGGGAGACCTTGCGGTGCAGATGAATATTGGCGGTGGGAAAGCCGATCAACCGTCCACGCTTGTGTCCATGGGCGACCCGACCACACATGCGGTAGGGGCGCCCCAACAAAATTTCAGCGTGGTCCAGATCCCCCTCCTTCAGGGCCTGACGGATGCGGGTACTGCTGACCCGCTCCCCAGCGAGCTGGAAGGTGTGCATATTGACCACCTGGAAGCCATGAGCCTGCCCCGCCTGCTGCAGCATCTCGAAGTTACCACGGCGCTGCTGACCAAAACGGAAGTCATCCCCCACCACCAGATAGCGGATGCCGAGACCATCCACCAGCACCTGCTGGATGAACTCCTCCGGCTCCATCGTTGCCAATGCCCGGTTGAAGTGGAGGGTAAAGACGCGGTCCACCGCCAACCGCCGTAGCGCCTTGATCTTCTCCCGAAAACGGGTGAGTCGACCAGGACACTGCTGCGGCATGAAGAACTCCTGCGGCTGTGGCTCAAAGGTGATCACCACCGCTGGCAACTTCATCTCCTCCGCCTTCTCGGCCAGCTCTCCAAGCACATGCTGATGTCCTAGATGGACCCCATCAAAGTTGCCGATGGAGGCCACGCATCCGTGATGGTGGGGCTTTAAATTATGCAGTCCGCGAATCAGTTCCATTTAGTACTCCAATAGCGTTAGTTTAATGGTCACAGAACTTCACTCTGTGCTCAAGACAAGGCGCAGCTATGCCGGTATAGCCACTCTATATCAAATAGCTGCAACGCCGTATTGGGTGCAGAGTGGAGTTCCCTACGGGCAAGCCTGAATAGTGCCATCAGCTTCGTTGTCCTCATTTGAATTAACTACGGTTAGCCCGTATATTTCATAGTAAAGGTAGGGCGAACCCGGCTTTCGCCATATAAT
>CAYFOU010000179.1:0-6183 GCA_964344805.1 uncultured Piscirickettsiaceae bacterium
AGTCCGCCATGAATAACCAATTGAATTTGTTCGATTAAACGTTGGGACACCAGTGTCCTTTGGCATTTATTATCTTTCTGTAACGGGTAAACCGACAAAACTAACAGTTATTTGGAAACCTTCTCACCCGAGGCGCTGGCACCCTTGTTATCACTCCAGGTAACCTTGATCGTATCCCCCTTCTCTCCGTCCACCTGAATACGCAGGTAAGGATTCTTGGAAATAGTGGAGTTGAAATCAGCCTCCATGAACGGTGTACCGTTCTTCTCTGCAACCACCGTCTGGATAAAGTGGGCAGGAATCTTCTCTCCTGTTTTCTTGTCCTTTCTCAGGCCGGTCTCCATCGGATGACTCATCAAACACTTGATATCAATCATCCCCTTCTTCGCCTTGGCTCTCAATTTTACTGCACTCTTTGCCATGATCTTCTCTCTCTATTCTGTTCTACCTACGCTGTAACCGGCTGGATGGAGGCATTAACCACCACAACCACCGATGGTTACCTTCACCTGTGCCTTGGCATGCACGGTTCCAGCAGCACTCTTCACCACCCCATAGACATCACCGGTCTTACCCATCTTCAAACGGGTGGAGACAAAGGCAACCGCTCCCTCTTTCATGTGGTAGGTTGCCGCCAGAGGACGCTGATTGGCAGAGGCCACGATACTGATACTCTGCACCCCATCCATCCCTGTAGCATCTACAGTGACCGGTACCACTGCACCATTCTCGGCAATCTCCGGCGCCTTGATCTTTACTGCACCACTGCCACTGCCGACATCCGACATGCTGCTGGCCTCCATTTCGGCCTTGGGCCATGCCGCCAACGCTGCACGAGGCACCAGCAAACCTGCGCCCAATGCAGCAGTAATGGCACTTCCTGCAAGGGTCCCCTTGATAAACAGTCTTCTTTTCATGTGTTCTCTCCTTCCGAATCCTTACAGGGTATAGATATACTCAGTGACCTTATCGATCTCTTCATCACTCATGATATTGTGACGACCAAACGGCGGCATCACCGTATTGGGATTCTTCGCCGTTGCATCCCAGATCTGGGCACGCAGATCCGCCTTGTTGGGGTAACGGGTCTTCATCATCAAAATCGGTGGCGCAATATCCCCCGCCTGACTCCCCCCTTTGATGCGGTGACACGCCAGACAGTTTCCTTTTTTATTGTTGAAGGCCAGCGCCTTCCCCTCTGCAATCACATCATCTGCAACCGCTACAGAGGACGACGCCATCATTACCGTCATTCCGGTAACGGCCACGCTTGCAGAGATCCACTTACTCATTTTCATGCGCTCTTTCTCCTTTGCTAACTTTTAGAATCGGGGACCTGCATTGCGCTGAGCAATGGCCTGATACTGACCATTCTCCCCCTGTTTTTTGGCCGCTCTCGCCAGCTTGATCGCCTTGTCATACTGGTAGCTCAAGGCAGCCTGCTTCGCCTTCTTGATCATCTTGCCGGTATCTCGCCACTCAAACCCCATCTTCCCGGCAGTCTTGCGTGCAGCATCGGCAGCAGCAATCTCATACTCGGCAATACGAGCCTTTCTGACAAACTCATCCAGTCTGGGGCCAGCATTGGCCTGCATTCTGGATTGGGCAAGGGCATCTTCACCCTGGCGTTGTGCCTCTGCAGCCAGCTTCATCGCCTGCTCGAACACCCCCTTGGCAGAGAGCCTTTCAGCCTCTTTCACCATCTTTCCAGAATCACGCCACTCAAACCCGGCCTGATTGGCACGCTTCAGCGCCTGTTTGGCTGCCGCAACCGCAGCCGCCACCTGCTCGGCCCCAATCTTGTTTTCTGCCTGTGTCGGGACCATTGCACTACCAATCACCAGAGAGAGCCCCAGACAGATGCCACTCACCCGCTTTCTCGCTTTCATACTCCTTCCTTCTCCTTCTATCAACTTTATTATATTTTATTGATATTTGTTGTTTTTTAGCTCATTATATACCCGAAGTAGTTACCAAGTCCCGGATTTCCTCTAGAATTTTTCAAGGCTGGAATATTGAGCTTCTTCACCGTTGCCACCTTCTGATCTCGCAGATAGCCCGCCACCACATCCCAGATTGCAGGCCCCGGGGATTGTGAACCTACCGTAGCCCAACCTGAGACTCTGTAATGCTTGTTGGCCTCAATTTTCTCACCACTATCCAGAGTCATCTCGCTGATACGCTGCCCCATCGGAGCCTTGGGGTCACAAACGTAATCAAGCCCCCCCAGACGCACCATATCGCCCCCCTGCTGGTAGTAGGGATCGGGGTTGAAGAGGTTGTCAGAGACATCCTCAAGAATGGCCTTGAGGTCACTCCCCTTCATCTCCCGGGAGTAGGTCTCCGGATAGGTGATACAGGTCTGATCCAGCACGTTATCCATGGTAATCGTCTGCCCCGGCAGTATCGTGGTCCCCCAACGGAAGCCGGGGGAGAGTGATACCTGTGAATCATAGTGGCTATTGAGCGCATCACAGATCACCTGATCAAAGGTGCCATTGAAGTTACCACGACGGTAGAGTAGCTGGTCTGCTGTCGCCAGCTCTTCCATCAACCAATCGTTGTAAGGCTCCCGAACCTTCTGAATCAGACGACTCATCTCCGGGTTGGGCTCCAGCAGGTTGGAGAATACCGGCAGCAACGCGTAGTCGTACCCCTGTACCCTGCCATTGCGAATATCAAGATCCATCACCCCGAGGAATTTACCGTTGGAGCCTGCATTGGTCACCAGCGTCTTGCCTCCTCCATTCTTCACCAGCGTAGGGGCTGGCATACCGTCATGGGTGTGCCCTCCCATGATCACATCGATACCGGAGACCACCGAGGCCATCTTCAGATCAACATCCATGCCGTTGTGAGAGAGGACAACCACCGCATCCGGACGCTCGGTTTCACGCACCTGATCAACCAGCTCCTGCATCGCATCATCGGCCACCCCAAAGGTCCAGTCCGGCATAAAGCGACTGGGATTGGCAATCGGCGTGTAGGGGAAGGATTGGCCGATCACGGCAACGCGCGCACCGTTCAGCTCCTTCATCACATAGGGCTTGAAGGCATGCCCGCTATCTTCATTGAAGCCCTCAAACTCACCATAGCGATAGTCAAACAGCGCCTCGTCACGCACCTTCACATTCTGCGCAACAAAGTCCCCATTGAAGGCCTCCACATTGAACAGTACTTCATGGTCCAGATAGGTGTACTCCCAATGGCCGGTCATCACATCAACCCCCAGCAGGTTACAGGCCTTGACCATATCCATGCCACGGGTCTTGTAGGCGGTACCGCTGCCTTGCCAGGTATCTCCACCATCCAGCAGCAGGCTGTTCCCCTCCCCCGCCTCCGCACGCAACCGATCTACCAGTGTCTTCAGATGTGCAAAGCCCCCCACCCTGCCATAGCGACGTGCCGCCTCTTCAAATCCCAGATAGGTAAAGGCGTGGCTCTCAATGCTGTTGTTACGTACACCAAAATGGTTCAGCAACTGCTCGCCCACCAGATGGGGGGCATTGCCATAACCATAACCAAACCCGAGATTGACATTGGGCTCACGGAAATAGATCGGCAGCAGCTGTGCATGGGAATCGGTAAAGTGCATCAAGCGCACATTACCTTTCATCGGACGATTGTAGAGGGATTCGGCGGGATTCTTGTCCGCCAGTGCAGCAGTAGGGACCAGCCCGGCAGCGCCAGCCAATCCCATTAAACGAATAAACTCACGTCTATTCAGGGACATGTTACAGCTCCTTTGTTTTTGAGACTACAGCGGCAGCTGTTGGTCTCTGTTTATTGTTATCTGGTTGTTTGTTTTTTCTCCTGATGGGGAAGGGAAACTTCCCCATCAAGAGCACAGCTTCTGTAATTACTTGGACTCAGCGACCATGTAATCAACCACAGCTTTGATAGCATCATCGCTCAGCGATGAACCGCCACGAGGCATCATCACTGGGTTAACGGTAGAACCGTTAATAGCGGTGTGATAGAGGGTATCCATACCCTTGGCAATACGATCAGTCCATGCGGCCTTGTCACCTACGCCAGGGGCTGCCAGTGCTGGAGCGATCGCCTTATCGTGGCAGCTCTTGCACAGAGAGTTGTAGTCCGATACTGCATCAGCAGATACGTTTGCAGACATCGCAGTAGTGGCAACACCTGCCAGCACCATCAACAGGTTCTTTTTCATAGTATTCTTTTCCTTTACCTAGATATTTCCAATAAAACAAACCAGTACAACAACAAACAAGAAGAGAGTCATTTACTGCCGTTTTACTCTCTTCTAGACCCACCACTATACTCGGATATTCCACCGCTGACGACATTTTTTTATATAGAGAAAGGCGTTACTCGGCAACATAGGGGATGTAGGCATACCCTTGACGCTGCCACTCAACCAGCGCCAGAATGCCGTTATCAACCCAATCTTCTTCACTGACACCAAACAACGGATAGGGTGCCTTCAACCCCAGTTGTGGCAATGATTCTCGCTCCAGCAGGAAATGGACCCCCTGACCGCGCAACGAGGTGATACGGCGCTGCAGCGGTCTATCTTCAACCGCTTTCAGTAACAGGAAGATCCCTTCACCTTCCAGCAGCACCTTGATATCGGCGGCACGGTTCCGCTGCCGCAGATCCTGCAGCTGATTCTCCAGATTTTGCAGCGCAAAATAGTGCCGGAAATTGTCTGCTGTTGCGATGTGGTAGACCACCTTGACCGATTTTTCATGGTCTGCATATGCACCATCCAAAACAGCAAGGCAACAGAGGAGGAGCAGAAACCTCATCAGATCTGGATGTAGGACCACCCCTGCTGCTGACGCTGGATCACCTGAGAGATCCCGGAACCGGCCCGCACAACATCAGGCAGCAGGCGGATCTTGCCCTCTCCTCCCGATTCAAGCTGGTCGATTGTGCGCTGACAGGCGATAAACCGAAGATTGCTGTTCTGTTTACTCATCTCATGGATACGTTCTGCAAACGAGGTGACTCCATCACGGAACAGATTCAACCCCTCCCCATTGGCAATCACCTCGATCACCGCTGGCTGTTGAGCACTTCTGGCCTGCCCCAACATCAGGTCCACATTATCCAGCAGGCGCCCCATTCTCAGCGGATTGGCTGAGGTGAGGTGGAAAATGATCCGCATCGTATCTTCCTGTTGGGCCTGTTGAAGCACTACTGGAGAAAAGTGGCCCGATACCGAAGCGGGTACCACACCAGCCTGCTCTGCAGGTCCCTTGAACAGAGCCAGCCCTACCAGCAGTGAGGCCGCCAATGCTCCCCACTTGCCCGCACGCCCTGCAAAATTACGTCGATATCCAGAGCCAACCATCGATGTTGTAACCGGAGGCACGACATCACGATAGGCCGAACGCAACAGCTCCTTGGTACGAATCAGTTCGCAGACGCGCTGCGTTAACTCCGGGCTGTTGCTGAGTTGCCGCAGGATATCAATCTTGTCCTCGGACTCCATCTCTCCATCAATAAATGCATTCAGAATCTCTTCAGAAATTTCATGCTGATAATCCATTCTGCCTACTCCGGTTATTTCATCACTTTTAAATGGGAACGACCATTTCCCTGTTGTCCAGTTCCCGCTGCACTCTTCACAATATGCTGGCTCAATGCATCCCTCGCCCGCGCCAACCGGCTCATCACGGTACCGATCGGAATTTCCAGAATCTCTGCCGTATCCTTGTAACTGAATCCTTCAATATCCACCAGAGTCACAATCATGCGCTGGCTCTCCTTGAGCTGCGCCAACCCGCTACGCACCTGAAGGATCTCCTCCGCACGCTCGATATCGTGCTCGGCCGGGGCCTCATCCTCCATATGGTCCTCGAGCGACTCCACATCCACCTGTGGCTTGATCTTTCTGAAATGCTTGCGATAGGCATTCTGCATAATGCGGAACATCCAGGCATCGAGCGCCTCTTCCGAGCGCAGCTGATCGACCTTCTCCAGCGCCGTGATGATGGTCTCCTGACACAGATCATCGGCATGGTGCCGATCATGACACCACGAATAGGCCACCCGGAACAGCCGATCCCGTGAGGCCACGATACGATCCCGCATCGCTCCATTTTTTGTAAACAGGCGAATTATTTTCACCACCGTCCCCCATCTTTGTCTCTTTAGGGAACCTCTGAATAAGTCTGGGTAATTTGGATTGCGCCCATAGCGTTCAAG
>CAYFOU010000180.1:0-6055 GCA_964344805.1 uncultured Piscirickettsiaceae bacterium
CTTGAACACCTCCGGGTACATCTTGTAGGAGAGGAAGTCGAGCATGCTCTGATCGGCATCGAACTCCTGCTGGAAGGCGGCAAACTCGGCATCGAAATCGACCGGCTCCAGATACTCGTTGGGGCGCTTCTCCATCGGCTCCCCCCCCTTGAGGATGATCTTGGAGAGCGCTTCCGGGAAGCCACCCTCCATCTGTCCCAGCTCCCCCTTGAACAGCTCAATCACCGAATCGGGGAAGGCGAGGGTGTCGCCTTTCTCCATGATGTCCTGCTCAGTAAGGCCGTTGGATACCATAAACAGCGCCATATCACCGACCACCTTGGAGGATGGAGTTACTTTAACAATGTCCCCAAACATATTGTTTACAATGGCATAGTGCTGCTTGATCTCTTCGAACTTGTGTTCCAGACCCAGCGCAATCGCCTGTGGTCTCAGGTTGGAGTACTGGCCGCCGGGGATCTCGTGGTCGTAGACCTCTGCGGTGCTCGCCTTCAGCCCGGACTCGAACGGGTAGTACTGCTCACGCACGTCTTCCCAGTAGTTGGCGTACTGGTTGAGGTTGTGGAGATCGAAGGATTGCTCACGCTCATGCCCCTCCATCACCGCCACCATCGAGTTGAGGTTGACCTGTGAGGTGAGCCCCGACATCGAGCTGAGGCAGGTGTCGATGATATCGACATCGGCCTCGACCGCTTTCAATAGTGTTGCAGATTGGACACCTGCAGTCTCATGGGTGTGGAGGTGGATCGGCAGATCGACCGCCTCTTTCAGTGCCGGAATCAGCTCCTGCGCCGCGTAAGGCTTGAGCAGGCCAGCCATGTCTTTCAGTGCCAGGGTGTGGGCACCGGCATCCTCCAGCTGTTTCGCCAGATCGGTGTAGTACTGGATGGTGTAGCGGTTGGAGGGATCGGTGTTGAGCACATCGCCGGTGTAGCAGATGGTGCCCTCGGCGATACCGCCGGTCTCGTTGCGCACAAACTGGATCGACTGCTTCATCCCCTCGATCCAGTTAAGGGAGTCGAAGATACGGAAGACATCGATACCGTTCTCCCATGACTCGACGATGAACTTTTCCACCAGATTGTCGGGGTAGGCCTTGTAACCGACCGCATTGGAACCACGGAACAGCATCTGGAACAAGATGTTCGGAATCGCCTTGCGCAGCTTCTGTAGGCGGTCCCATGGACACTCATGGAGGAAACGCATCGATACGTCGAAGGTGGCGCCACCCCACATCTCCAGCGAGAAGAGCTGGGAGTGGTGCTTGGCGTAGCCCTCGGCCACCTTCATCATGTCGCGGGTACGGACGCGGGTCGCCAGCAGCGACTGGTGTGCATCACGCATGGTGGTATCGGTGTAGAGGATGTGCTTCTGATCCTTGATCCAGTCGACAAACTTCTCGGCACCCATCTCGTCGAGCAGGTTCTTGGTCCCCTTGGGGTATTCGCTGCAGCAGTCGAACTTGGGTACCTTCGGCTTGCGGAAGGTACGTCCCTTGTCTGGGTGTTTTACGTCCGGGTTACCGTTGACCGAGACCTTGCCCAGATAGTTGAGGGTTTTGGTGGCACGGTCAAAGGAGCCACGAATCTCGAACAGCTCTGGATGGGTGTCGATAAAGGTAACGGTGGCGTTACCGGAGGAGAAGGTCTCGTTGGCGAGCACATTCTCCAGGAAGCCGATGTTGGTCTTGACGCCACGGATACGGAACTCGCGCAGCGCTCTATTGATGCGCTGAATCGCCCCGGTAAAGGTGCGGCCCCAGGAGGAGACCTTCACCAGCATCGAGTCGAAGAAGGGGGAGACGCGGGCGCCGGGGTAGGCGGCGCCGACGTCCAGACGGATACCAAAGCCACCGGCGCTGCGGTAGGCGATGATACGGCCGAAGTCGGGCTGGAAGTTGTTCTCCGGGTCCTCGGTGGTAATTCGACACTGGATTGCATATCCGTTGCAGGTGATTGATTCCTGGGAAGGAATGTTGATCTCTTCGCTGTCCAGCGGATAGCCGCCGGCAACAAAGATCTGGCTGCGGACGATATCGACGCCGGTCACCTCCTCGGTGATGGTGTGCTCTACCTGTACCCGTGGATTGACCTCGATAAAGAAGATGTTCTCATCGCTGTCGACCAGAAACTCGACGGTACCGGCGTTGGTGTAGTTGACGTGGCGGGTGATATCCAGTGCATACTGGTGCAATTGGCTACGTGCCTTCTCAGAGAGGGTGATACTGGGGGCAATCTCCACCACCTTCTGGAAGCGGCGCTGTACCGAGCAGTCACGTTCATAGAGGTGGACCAGGTTGCCGTGGGTATCGCCAAGGATCTGTACCTCGATATGCTTGGGAGCGTCGATGTACTTCTCCAGGAAAACGGTGTCATCCCCGAACGCCTTGCCTGCCTCGCTCTTGGCGTCATTGAATGAGGTCTCCAGCTCATCGATGGAGCGGATTACCCGCATACCGCGACCACCACCGCCAGCGGCGGCTTTCAGCATTACCGGGAAGCCGATGTACTCTGCCTCCTGCCTAGCGATCTCGTAGTTCTCCAGCGGCTCACGGCTGTTCTTGATGATCGGCAGGCCAGCGGCCTCGGCGTTCTGCTTCGCCTTCACCTTGTCACCCAGTGCCTCCATCACCTCGGGAGCGGGACCGACAAAGGTGATGCCTTCCTCGCGACAGCGACGGGCGAACTGGACGTTTTCGGAGAGGAAGCCGTAACCGGGATGAATCGCCTCAACGCCATTCTCCTTGGCGATCTCGATAATCCCCTCGATGTCCAGGTAGGGACGTAGCGGATCATCATCCTCACCGATTTGATAGGCCTCATCCGCCTTGTAGCGGTGGGGAGAGAAGCGGTCTTCATGGGTAAAGATGGAGACCGTCTTGATGTTCAGTTCAGAGGCCGCGCGGAGGATACGGATGGCAATCTCGCCACGGTTGGCTACCAGCAGTTTTTTGATCGGGTGACTCATAAGAGAATTTCCTGGTCAATTAAATAAGTGAAAGTGAATACCCCTTACGCAACACCGCCAAGGCGTAAAAAACGTCTTGGCGGTATCGGTGTGGGCAACAGTATGCACACGATTATAGCAGTCTGTGCTTACCGGTTCATCCGGTTCTCGATCAACTCATCCACCACCGACGGGTCGGCGAGGGTTGAGGTATCACCCAGATTATCCAGCTCGTTGGCGGCGATCTTGCGTAGAATGCGGCGCATGATCTTGCCGGAACGGGTCTTCGGCAGACCGGGTGCCCACTGGATTAAATTAATTTTGGCGATTGGACCGATCTCCTTGCGCACCAGCCCAACCAGCTCCGCCTTCAGCTCATCGCTGGGCTCTTCACCCTGCATCAGAGTGACAAAGGCGTAGATGCCCTGGCCGGTGATGTCATGTGGATAGCCAACCACAGCGGACTCGGCTACCTTGTCGTGCAGTACCAGCCCGGATTCGATCTCGGCGGTACCGAGACGGTGACCGGAGACGTTGAGTACGTCATCGACACGGCCGGTGATCCACCAGTAGTTGTCGTCGTCACGACGGGCACCGTCACCGGTGAAGTAGTAGCCGGGGAACATCGCGAAATAGGTCTCGATAAAGCGCTTGTGGTCGCCATAGACGGTGCGCATCATCCCGGGCCAGGGGAACTTGATTGCCAGGTTACCGGAGGCCTCGCCATCAGCAGGCAGCTCGTTGCCCTCGTCATCCAGCAGTACCGGCTGCACCCCGAGGAAGGGGCGGCTGGCAGAGCCGGGCTTCAGTGGGTGGGCACCGGGCAGTGGGGTGATTAGATGGCCGCCGGTCTCGGTTTGCCACCAGGTATCGACAATTGGGCAGCGACTTTCACCGACCACGTTGTAGTACCACTCCCATGCCTCCGGGTTGATCGGCTCACCGACGGTACCGAGCAGACGCAGTGAACTGCGGGAGGTCTTCTTCACCGGCTCGTCACCACAGGCCATCAGTGCACGAATGGCGGTGGGTGCGGTGTAGAAGGTGGAGACATTGTGCTTGTCACAGACATCCCAGAAACGGGATACGTCGGGGTAGGTGGGAATGCCCTCAAACATCACGGTAGTGGCCCCATTGGCCAGTGGACCGTAGACGATGTAGGTGTGACCTGTCACCCAGCCGACATCGGCGGTACACCAGTAGATCTCGCCATCCTTGTAATCAAAAGTCAGTTTGTGGGTGATTGCTGCGTGGAGCATATAGCCACCGGTGGTGTGCTGTACCCCCTTGGGCTTTCCAGTGGATCCTGAAGTGTAGAGGATAAACATCGGATCCTCTGCATCCATCTCCTCGGGGGCGCAGTCGGCAGAGGCCTCGGCCATCATGTCGTGATACCAGACATCACGCCCCTCACTCCACTCAATCGGCTCGCCACCACGCTCAATGACGATACAGGTGTGTACGTTGGGACAGGCAGACATTGCCTTGTCGGCATTGGCCTTCAATGGAACGCGCTTGCCGCCACGTACGCTCTGGTCTGCGGTGATCACCACCTGGCAGTCGGAGTCCTGAATACGATCACGCAGGGCGTCGGGGGAGAAGCCACCAAACACCACCGAGTGGATGGCACCGATGCGGGTACAGGCGAGCATTGCTACTGCCGCCTCGGGGATCATCGGCATGTAGATGGAGACACGATCTCCCTTGTTGACACCACGTGCTTTCAGCACGTTGGCGAACTTGCTCACCTCGGTATGCAGCTCGGCATAGGTGATCTTGCGATCCTCGTTGGGATCATCGCTCTCCCAGATAATCGCAACCTGATCGCCACGCTCGGCCAGATGGCGGTCGAGACAGTTGTAGGAGGCATTCAGCTTGCCGCCCTGGAACCAGTTGATGCGCACATCATCCTTGAAGTCCCAGTCCAGGGTCTTCTCCCAGGGCTGGAACCAGGTCAGGTAGTTGGAGGCCTGTTCCGCCCAGAAATCCTCCGGGTCGGTAACCGAACGCTGGTACATCTCGTTATACTGCTCGGTATTGATGTTGGCCTGAGCGGCAAAGGCTTCATTAATCGGGTAGGTCTTGTCAGTACTCATGACAGATTGTCCTCCTAGGTTATTTATTTGGTGTAAATAAATGAAATCATTCTGTTCTGTAATGGTTCAGATTGCGTCTGAAATGTGCCGGATTGAGGCAGAAAATGTGAGTTTACAAGTGTAAATGACCATTTTCGAACGATAAGCTGGCGCATTTCAGGGGGAAGCTGGACCGTTACTAGATGGCCAGATATTGCTGGCGCAACTCCTCATTATCAAGAACTTCTTGAGCCGTACCGTCAAATACAATCTGTCCCATATCGAGAATCAGTGCACGGTCCGCGAGGTGGAGGGCCGCAATGGCGTTCTGCTCCACGATCACGGTGGTGATACCGAGGGATTTGATGCTCTCCAGAATGCGCTCGATCTCGTGAACGATGACCGGGGCCAACCCCTCGTAGGGCTCGTCCAGCAGCAGCAACTTGATGTCACGCGCCAGTGCACGGGCCACCGCCAGCATCTGCTGCTCACCACCGGAGAGGGTGGTGCCGATCTGGCTGCGGCGTTCGCCGAGACGGGGAAAGGATTCGTAGATACGCTCGACCGACCAGCCGATCGGCCCCTCGATCTGTGCCAGCTGCAGATTCTCCTCTACCGTCAGCCCTGCGATGATGCGGCGATCCTCCGGTACCAGGGCGACACCGCTGTTGGCCGCCTCATTGGCCTTCATCGAGTGCAGTGGCTTGTGGTCGAGCCACACCTCGCCGTGGCGCATCTCCGGCTCGGAGGCGCGGGCAATGGCGCGCAGGGTAGAGGTCTTGCCGGCACCGTTACGGCCCAGCAGGGCAACGATCTCGCCCTCACGGACGTCGAAGTTGACCCCCTGCACGATATAGCTCTCGCCATAGTAGGCGTGGAGGTCCCAGCAGGAGAAGAAGGCGGGATCGGAACCCTTGGCGGTGACCGCCGGGGTGCCAGGTGCGTGTGGATTGTTGTCGATTTCTGTACTCATAGATGTGCTCCACCCAGATAAGCTTCCTGAACAATGGGGTTCCCGCGAATCTCATCCGGGG
>CAYFOU010000181.1:0-6032 GCA_964344805.1 uncultured Piscirickettsiaceae bacterium
AGCCAAGTACTCTATCCAGCTGAGCTACGGGCGCATGAGCGGCGTATTATATAGATTGGACCAAAAGCGTCAACTGATTCACGTAGATTATTTTTACCACTCCCGTATACAATCTGCCGCTGCAAATACAACAACAATCCAAAGGAGCCCCTCTGACATGAACCTTGAACTGGTCAGTTTCAAACTTTGCCCCTATGTCCAACGTGCAGTGATTGCACTGAAAGAGAAAGAAGTGCCATTCGATATCACCTATATCGACCTGATGGACCCACCGGAGTGGTTCAAGGAGATCTCTCCTCTCGGCAAGGTACCACTGCTCAAGGTTGGTGATGAGGTGCTGTTCGAGTCTGCGGTGATCAGTGAATATATCGATGAGACCTCCGAGGGGAGTCTGCACCCGGAGGATGCCCTGCAGCGCGCCAAACATCGCGCCTGGGTGGAGTTCGCCTCCTCCTGTCTGGAGGTGCTCTACACCCTGAACACTACGCAAGATCAGGAGGCCTTTGATGAGGCGGTGGAGACGATGAAGAGCCGTCTTGGCAAGGTTGAAGCGGTATTGGGTGACGGACCACTATTTGATGGGACGGACTTTTCGCTGGTCGATGCCGCCTTTTCCCCACTGTTTATGCGCCTGGGTCTGTTGAACCAACTGGCAAACGTTCAGGTGATGGAGGATCTGCCCAAGGTCAGCGCATGGAGCGATGCCCTATTGGCCCGTGATACGGTGAAGGCCTCTGTGGTTGAGGAGTTCCCGATGATGTATCGCGGGATGTTGAAGATGAAGGAGGGGGTTGCCGGTTCTCGGGTAACCGATTAATCCTCCAGCAGACAAGAGACACGGTGGGTCTCACTGACCCATCGCTGTTCTGGCACCTGCTGACTACAGCGCGCCTCCGCCTGCGGACAGCGCGGATGAAAGGCACATCCAGCAGGCGGATTGATAGGTGAACCCTGGTCCCCCTGCAGGCGAATCACCTCCCTCCCCCCGGCATCAATGGTCGGCACCGCCGACAATAGCGCCTGCGTATAGGGGTGGCGCGGGCTGTTCATCACCTCATCCACCGTTCCATACTCAACGATCTTGCCGAGATACATCACCGCCACCTCCTGTGCAAACCAGGAGACCACCGAGAGGTTATGGGTGATGAAGAGGTAGGAGAGGTTTTGCTCACGCTGCAGTTCCCGTAACAGATTGAGGATCTGTGCCTGCACCGAGACGTCCAGCGCACTGGTCGGCTCGTCACAGACAATCAGCCGTGGATTCACCGCCAAGGCACGGGCGATGGCGATCCGTTGGCGCTGTCCACCGGAGAACTCATGGGGGTAGCGCTGAACCATCTCTCCACTGAGGCCGACATGCTGCAGCAGTTCGGTAATGCGCTGCGTACGCTGCTCAGGGGGCAATGATTTCCCCAGCGCATCCATCCCCTCTCCAATGATATCCCCCACCATCATCCGTGGATTCATCGAGGAGTAGGGATCCTGAAAGATCATCTGCAGTTTGGAGCGTGCCACGCGGAGTGCAGTGCCCTGCAGAGAAGTGAGATCCTCCCCCTCAAACTGCATCGAACCAGCAGTGGTCTCCAACAGTCGCAAGATCGACTTGCCCACGGTGGTCTTGCCACAGCCTGACTCCCCCACCAGCGCAACCGTTTGACCGCTACGGATGGTGAGGTCAATCCCATCAACCGCCTTCACCTGCCCCACTACCCGGTGGAAGAACCCCTTGTGGATGGGAAAATGGACCTTCAGCTGATCCAGCTGCAACAGCACCTCACCGATCTCTATAGCCGTCCCCCCCCCTGCATGTTTCTGCTCACCACAAGTCGGTTCCGGTTTCAACTCCATCTCTGGATCCAGCTGGTGACAACGCACCTGCTGCCCTTGTGGTGCAACAAACCACTCTGGCTCCAGTTTCTGACAGAGCCCCCACCCTTGATCACAACGATTCTCGAAACGGCAGCCACGAAAATCAGCGGTGAGCGGCGGCACCATACCATGCAGTACCTTCAACGATTGATCCCGTTTACGGCTATCGGGCAGCGCATCGAACAGTCGCTGGGTGTAGGGGTGCCCGGGATCGGCAAAGAGCTGATCACGCGAGGCACTCTCCACCAGCTGCCCGGCATACATCACCCCAATATGGTCGGCCATCTCTGCCACCACTCCAAGATCATGGGTGATCAGCAGAATCGCCATCCCACGCTCCTGCTGCAGCTTGCGCAGCAGATCAAGGATCTGTGCCTGAATGGTCACATCCAGCGCGGTGGTGGGCTCATCTGCAATCAACAGCTCGGGGTCGCCTGCCAATGCCATCGCGATCATCACCCGCTGTTTCATTCCACCCGAGAGCTGATGGGGATAGGCGTCAATACGCTGTTCAGGATCAGGCAATCCCACATCCTCCAGTAGCTCAATGGTACGTTGTCGTTGCGCTACCCTATTGGCATCATGATGAAGCTGCAGCACCTCACCAATCTGCTCCCCCACCGTCATCACCGGGTTGAGTGAGGTCATCGGCTCCTGGAAGATCATCGCCATGCGTCCACCGCGCACAGAGCGCATCTCCCGTTCCGGGCGATCCAGCAAAGACTCCCCATCCAGCAGCACCTCACCACTGATCCGATCCAGCACCACCTCCGGCAGTAGCTGCATGATCGAGAGTGCGGTCATCGACTTTCCACACCCCGACTCCCCCAACAGTGCATAGGTCTTGCCCCGTTCAATCTGCAACGAGATCCCATCCACCGCACGCACCGTCTGCCGGCGACTGGAGAACCAGACCTGTAGATCGTTGACCTGTAGCAGTGGTGCACTCATCAACGGTTAATCCTTGGATCAAAGGCCTCTCGCACCACATCGGAGAAGAGGTTGGCGGCCAGCACCAGCACAAACATGAAGAGGAAAGAGGCAAGCAGCGTCCACCACACCACCGGCTCGCGCGCCATCTCCAGCCGCGCCCCGTTGATCATGTTGCCCCAGCTGTACATGGTGGGATCAACGCCCACACCGACGTAGGAGAGCACCGCCTCGGCCAGCACCAACCCACTGAAATCGAGCACCACCGCAATCAGCACCACATGCATCACATTGGGGAGGATGTGGCGAGTGATGATGCGCAGATGGCTCACCCCGAAGGCGTGGGCTGCACTGATATAGTCCATCTCCCGCAGCTTCAAGGTCTCACCACGCAGCAGGCGGCAGAGGCCGGTCCAGCTGGTCACCCCAAGGATAATGCAGAGGAAGAGCAGACGCAGATCGGCGCGCTCCTCGGTGGTCTCGAACAGCGCCGCGTTGTTGTCGATATAGACCTGGATCATCAGGATCGCTGCAGCAATCAGCAACACCCCCGGAATTGAGTTGAGGGTGGTGTAGGTATACTGGATCACATCATCCACCCAGCCCCGGAAGTAGCCCGCCATGATCCCCAGCAGAATTGCGAACGGCAGCATGATCAGCGTGGTCAGGGTGCCGATCACCAGCCCGGTGCGGATACTCTTCACCGCCTGATAGAAGACATCCTGCCCCACCTTGTCGGTACCGAGAATGTGGTACTTCACCCCAAGCTGGATTGCGATCATCACCAGCAGGGTCACCGCGCCGGTCACCAACAGAATGGTGCGCCATGGGGTCGCTTCCCCTTCGGTGGAATCTTTCTCTCGCAGCGTGGTGATGACCCAGCGCCACGGAGAGCGCCCTTGCCGTTCCCGCAGCAACATTGCAATGATCAGCGCCAGTGCCAACCAGAGCAGTACCCCCTGCAATCCGCCGACAAATAAAGAACCACTGATATCTGCACCACGTGCACCGGTATCCTGTAGATGAGCACCGCCATGCTGCAACCGAGGAAAATCACGTTGCGCAGTACCATCTTCTCCCTCAATGCTCTCACGACTGTAGAGATGAGTCGCCATCGGTGCCGAGTAGCTCTTCTCACTCTGCTCTCCCAGATCCCCTACCAACCAATCCAGCACGGTACGCGCCTCCACCGCATAGTGGACCGGCTCTCCCGGCTTACTCTCCAGTGCAGGACGATAGTGGATGGAGTCGAGCAGCCCAATCGCCACATAGACCAACAGTACCACCAGTGAGCCCATCGCCAATCGGCTGCGCCCTACCCGTCGCCACGGCTCCAGCAGATGAGGTCGCTTGCGGGTATAAGAGACGCCAAAGGCGATCACCGCCACCAGCAGCCAGATCAGCAGATCGGTCCAAAGGAGTAGTGGTTTAACACCAAGCCATTGAGAAAAAAAATCTACCACAAAGGACTCCCAGAAGGCTCCTGCTTTCTCATATCAACCACACCTTGATCAGGCTCATGCACGCTCCAGATCACTCCTGTTTTCCCAAAGAGTAGTCTCCCTCAGGCTCTCTTATTCTATCCAACTCCAATTCAACCACTTTCCCATTACGCGCAACCACAATACCAGTATGTGCAGCCAGCGCATCCTTGCGTGCACGTAAAGCAGCTCGCTTCAACGCCACCAATGCTGCCGGTAGCAATGGATTTTTAGCCTGATCAATTTGCTCTGCTCTCATTTTCGCTCACTCCATTCCACCAATTCTGGTGACTCGCCACTGTTATCAAACAGCATCCAATCATCTACAATCGGTTTGTACAAACTCTCGAAATATTCCAGCCCTGCTTTATATCTACGACGAATGACCAATTCATCAATATGGTGTCCTCCCTGTTAAACACGCTTCGCTACACGAGCAACAGCCAGTTCAGGAGATTCCAATCTGAGGAAATAGAGGGTAATTCGATAGCCTGTACTCTGCCATTTCAACAGCCGCCGAGCATACCCTCGTCCAGAAAGTGTGGTCTCAAAGGCAAAATTCTCTTTACGCACTGCCTGTTCATCCATCTCCTGCAGCATCAGTCGCCCTGCCTTAATCGCCACCTGTTCAGGTAAAAAAGGAGACAACCCGGCTGCAATCAGATCCGCATTGATAAAAACCGGACAATGTGCCTCTGACGGCAAAAATTCCTTGGCAAAAGTGGTCTTGCCTGCACCATTAGGGCCAGCAATTACCAGAATACGCGGCTCACTCATGACAGTCGCACTCTGGGATCGACCACAGTATAAGAGAGATCGGTCAGTAACAGACCGATGATGTAGAGCACCGCACCCAAGAAAACCATCGCCCGCACAATGGCGAAGTCTTGCGCATTGATCGCCTCGATGGTGTAACTACCGAGCCCTGGAATACCGAAGAAGGACTCTGTGATCAGGCTCCCCATAAAGAGCAGCGGCAGTACCACCACCGCCCCGGTCAAGATCGGGATCATCGCATTACGCAGCACATGGTGGAACAGCACCTGCCGTTCCGACAGCCCCTTGGCCCGTGCAGTACGGACATAGTCCTTGCCCATCTCCTCCAAAAAAATAGTGCGGTACCAGCGCACCCCGGAGCCGATCCCGGAGATCACCCCGATCGCCACCGGCAGAATCACAAACTTGAACGCATCCAGCCCCCCCTCATAGCCGGAGATCGGCACCAGATGCATCAGCTTGCCCACTACAAACTGCCCACCGATGATGTAGAAGAGACCGGAGATCGACATCAGTACCACCGTCAGCACAATCCCCGACAGCTCCAGATAGGTGGCACGGAAGAAGACCATCAGCAGCGCAAAGGTGATATTGGTCATCAATCCGATAATGAAAGTAGGCACTGCAATCGCCAGACTCGGCCCCATCCGTTCACGAATATCCTTGCCGATATCGCGCCCATCATCGGCCACACCGAAGTCAAAACGGAACAGCTTGGTCGACTCTGCATAGAGCAGGGTCTCGCTGACCGCTCCTACCCCATCGGCCGACCCATTCCAGAACAGCGGGCGGTCATAGCCGCGCTCCTGCTTCCAGTTCTCGATCGCCTCCGGGGTGACATGCTTCATCCCCAGCTGCATCCGCGCCATATCATCGGGCGTATTAACCACAAAGAAGAGGAAGAAGGTGATCAGGTTGACGCCCACCAGAATCGGAAAGGCGTAGAGCAGACGACGGAGGATGTAGTTCAGCATG
>CAYFOU010000182.1:0-5948 GCA_964344805.1 uncultured Piscirickettsiaceae bacterium
TAATCTTTTGAGCGAGAGCGAGAGCGAGAGCGAGAGGCGAGAGGTTTCTCTTGTTCCCAGGATTGTTCCGCTGCTGGGATCAGTACAGGATGAGAATCGTTTAAGTGAGGTTCTACAGACCTGGAGGGTAGATACCATCTACCACGCCGCAGCTTTCAAACATGTCCCTCTTGTTGAGAGATCGATGGCGGAGTCAGTAAAAAATAATATTTTTGGGACATTGACCTTGGTGAAAGTGGCCATGGTTCAAGAAGTCAAAAATTTGGTATTGATCAGTACAGATAAGGCGGTAAGGCCGACTAATACCATGGGCGCATCCAAGCGGGTGGCAGAGATGGTGTTACAGGCACTGGTTGCTGAGAAGTCTCCTGTTTTTGAAACGTTGGGGAGTAATATTCCTTCAGTTGAGGTGAGCAGAAAAACGGAGCTCTCCATGGTTCGATTTGGCAATGTATTGGGCTCATCGGGGTCTGTAGTACCGCTGTTTCGTAGACAGATCCGCAATGGTGGGCCCATTACACTGACGCATCAGGATATTATTCGTTACTTTATGACGATACCAGAAGCGGCTCAGCTGGTAATGCAGGCAGGGGCGATGGGGGGTACCCCTACTGGTATTGATGCTGCTGAGGTGTTTGTTTTGGATATGGGAGAGCCGGTCAGGATTTATGATTTGGCCTCACGCATGGTAGAGCTTTCCGGTCTACGAGTGAAAGATGAGAGGCATCCAGAGGGAGATATTGAGATCAAGGTCACTGGGCTGAGGCCGGGTGAAAAGCTCTATGAAGAGTTGTTGATTGGTGACAATCCCATGTCTACCCAGCATCCAAGAATCATGAAGGCTCATGAAGAGTTTATTCCATGGAGCGAATTGCAGCCCCAATTGCATAGCTTACAGGTTGCAGCAGAGAACAGTGATGTAGAGATGATTCGAGGTTTGCTGCAGCGGCTGGTGAAGGGGTATCAACCTGATAAGGAGATTGGGGATTGGGTTTACCGAGAACAATTAGCAACAAGTGGTGGATAGTGATCAATTTACATCACTGCCGAGTTTTATTGTAGGCAGTTGTCAATTTGAGAAGGGGGCGCACTCAGCCATAGGTAGTGCGGTTATCTCTAATGTGTACACAATATGCCCCACAGGATTGCTATACAGTACTTTTTCTTGGCCATGTGTGAAGCTTGGGGGGGAGTGCCATTCATCGTTATCATGAAAGACAGTGCACGCTCCAAAAGGTGGATTCGATCTCTGATAGAATTCTCCATCGATAAGCATCGAGTGGTGAGGATAGTGGGTTAACAGATGAGCGCCTAGGAAGCTGTCTTCTGTAATCAGTAATGTATTGCTAGAAGGTGTTTGTACCTGTTCAAGCGTTTCCATGATTGGACGATTGAGACGACTATGGTGCCCAAGCTCGGGGCCAGCAGTAACCTGTAAGATGCGGATTGCGATGATTGCAATAGTTACGATTGCCGTACCGTAGACAATAGGTCGAACCGACATCTGTAAATAGTCTTTGTGGTTTTCTGTCAGTAGCAATAGCCATAGCGGTGTGAGCATCATAATGGGATGAAACCAGCGAATCTTGAAATCAGGCATGGAGAGAAATATCGATAGTACTACCGGTGTGATCAGCATGATTGCATGGAAGTAGTTCAGCAGTTCCAGATGTGAATTGTGATGATTCAGTCTGATTTTGATTGGGTGTAGTAACGATCTGAATGATATTAGGTAGAAGAGAATGAGTGGGGTGACAAATGCAACGGCATTCCCCAGAAAGCTGATCAGTGATGAAATTCGGTCTGTTATGCCACTACTACTTGTAACCTGCAGTTTTCCCTGAACAGAGTGGGTAATGTTTTGATCCATTAACCACCACAGGTGAGGTCCAATGATGACTATTGTTGTCAGTAGTGTGAGCAAGATCTTTCTGTTCAGAAGGATCTTTTTATAGTGGTTGCTGAATAGCATGGATAGGGTCATAGCAACCAGAAAAATAACAAAGCTGTACTTCGCCATCAGGCCGATACCCAGAGAAATGCCCAGCAGTAGATAGTGTTGCGGAGTAGGAGAGCGGATAATTCTGGTAACAAAATAAATGCTCATGGAAAGCGCCAACCCGAGTAGAATGGTATGGGTAAAGCCCTGATGCATATGCCATGCAAAGGAGGGCATCAACAGGAAACTGGTGGTAGCAAGAATAATGGTTTCGTTATGTTTGAATAGCTCTCTTGCAGTGAGCCAGGTGAACCAGAAGGTGAGGCCAATCAGGCAATATTTGAGTAGTGTAATGGTTGCCAGACTGGTTCCAAATATTTTGAAAAGAACCCACAAGATCCAGCTGTACAGGGGAGGCTGGGGAATGGGATAACCAAGCGCTAGATGTTGTGCGTGTCGGATTTGTTCTGCATCATCCAGTTGAATGGTTTGGGAAAAGAAAAGGCGTATGAAGGTGTGGGTGATCAGATAGCACAGAATCAATATGGCTAGCTGGGTAGGAGTGATTTTCTTGATGGTTTTCATCATAGTAGAATGATACTTTGTTTTTCACTTCAGCTAAGTGTCTGACAGCAACATAATGAAAATCAGTGGCTTTACATTTTTAAGAAATGGTGTCGAATTGGGTTTTCCTTTCGAGGAGTCGATCTGTTCTCTGTTGCCGCTGGTGGATGAGTATGTTATTGCTGTGGGTCGAAGTGATGATGATACGCTTGAACGTGTTCGCGCCATCGATGATCCAAAGATTGCTGTGATTGAGACGACATGGAATGAGAACTCATCGGATGCTGGTTTTGTCTATGCCCAGCAGAAGATGATTGCCCAATACGCTTGTACGGGGGATTGGGCGTTCTATCTGGAAGGGGATGAGGTGCTGCATGAGCAGGAGCTTGAGTCTATCCAAACCAGTCTGGAGCGATATCACAATGACTCTGAAGTAGAGGCGCTGGTCTTTGATTACTACCATTTTTATGGTTCGCCGGAATGGGTTGCGGTAAGTCCTGAGTGGTATCGGCGGGAGTGTCGGTTGATTCGTAATACCATTCGAACCTATGCACCGGATGGACAGTACTGGGTGGTGATGGATAGGAACAGAAAGGGACGGGCTCCCAGAGCGGCGTTTGCGGGTGCACATATCTACCATTACGGACATACACGGAAGCTGCACTATCTCCAGAGCAAGGTGGATCAGGTTAGCAAGTACTGGGGGCATCAGCCGCCGGAGATGAATTATGATATCGATCCCAAGGCAATTTGCCCTTTTTCCGGAACTCATCCATCGATTATGAACTCTTGGTTGGAGCAGAATGCGGAACAGAGTTTTGTGCCGGATCCAGAACATCAATTGACCCGAAGAGAGAAAAAGCACCGTCTTTCCATGAAGCTGGAGCATTTGTTGGATTGGGATCTGAGTCGCAAACACTATCGGCTGATCCGCGAGTAGTTTGTGGTCAGGCTTGAATCAGTTGTGTGATTACCCTTGGGGTCTCTTTGTGGGCTTGATTTTGTGCTGAAATAGAATATTATTAAAGTTGTAAATTAATAATTATGTGCTGGAGAGTGTTTTCATGCAGTTACAAATCAAACAGGTCAATATGCAGGGGCAGATATCGGTTGGAAAAAAATTTGCGGGGCAGAAGCTGCAGGTTGAGGAGTATCCAGATGGCTCTATGATGTTGATCCCTGTTGAAATCATTACAACATTTGAGCTGGGTTTGATGAAAGATCAGCTGTTTCAGCAACGCCTTGTTGAGTTTGACCGGTGGGAGTCAGAAAATGCTCCTGTTGCTACTGATCTTGATCGGCTAGAAGCTGACAGTGAAGCTTGATCTCAATTTTCCCCCTTTTCAGAAAGAGTTATTTTCACTGGAGAAGGCAGAGCTTTCAGCCTTTATTCGTAGTGCAAAAAAACTGGATAAAATGGAACTGCAGCAAATCCAGCAATCTTCCGGGCTTAATCTTGAGAAGATCCAGAATATCAGTAGTCCTGCGGGTAGAGTGCTCTACTCAATTCGTATGAATCGATCCTTTCGTGCAGTTGTGACCATCGAGGGGGAGTTTATCCGCTTCGTCTCATTGCTCCCTGATCACGACTCTGCTTATCAATGAGTTATCGAGGGCTTCCAGATTTATGGAATTGATTTGACGGCTTCTATAACTTGCTCAGGAGTCAACTGTTGTAGACAGGCGCTATAGCTCTGTTTGTGTCGGTCACACCCCTCTTCTGCACAGGGGATACAGGAGGGGATGCCTTCAGGTTGAGTGCCTTGAAGCAGGATGACGTTACCTCTTTTCTGAAAAGGATGCCCCGCTCTTTTCCAGGGGTTGGAGTTTTTATGATTGAAGGGCCAAGGCCCCCATTTGACAGGATTACTGGGGCCGTAAATGGCTACGGTAGGTGTGTTGCATGCTGCAGCAAGGTGAGTTATTGCGGTATCTGGGCCCACATATAGATGGGCTGATTTCAGTAGTCTGGACGTGGTTGCGAATGAGAGCTTGCCAGCCAGGCAGTGTATCCGCTCAGGGCACTGTTCTGTCAAATGTGAGAGAAGCGCTTGTTCTCTAGGCTCATCTCCACCCGTTAGAATAATCTGCTCGATGTGGTCAAGGAGATAGGCAATCAGCGCTCCCCAGCCCGCTTCTGTCCACTGCTTGTAGCGCCACATTGGTGAAGGGTGCAAAATGGCGTATGACTCGTGTTGCCAATCAAAAGGGATTAATGATTTCAGTTGTTGCTCGGCATCTGGATTGTTGGGTGGGGTGACAGTGAAGAATGGCTGCAATCCAATGGTTTTGGCGAGGGCCAGATTTTGTAATACCGTATGTGTGTTGCGATTATCCAGAGTAACCCAATATCGGTTGAGCCACCGTTTCCAGCTATTTTTCCAGTCAGCTTCAGTGATAGTGCCTATGCGTGTTGATGCGCTCCAGAGTGCATAGAGATGGGGGCGGTCACCAGCCAATGTGTTAATGGCTAGGTCATATTTTCTGAACAGGTTCGGGAGCAGGTTTCTATACTCCGCAAAAGAGGGGTGTTCGGATACCTCGATGATACGGTCACAGTCTGGATTGCCTTCCAGCATGCCCCCTTTATTTCGGTTGACCAGTACATCAACATGAGCTTGGGGCCAGGCTTGATGAAGTGTATGGAGCAGTGGTGTAATCAGAAGTACATCGCCGATTTGGCGAGTTGCGATTACCAGAATGGAGTGAGGGGGATTCAATGTTCTGGAACAGCTTCGTATAGATCACGTCGATAAAAAACCGCAGTGAGGTAGGCAAACAGCGCCTGAGTGTAGTGCCCCCAAAGGTAGCTGTCATAAAACGAGACCACGATAAAGAAGAGGGGGAGCAACAGGGCTACAGCTCGAAATTCATGAGAGTTTGGCATCCGCCTGACCTCAAGCAGTTGGGTAACAAAGATCGCTCCATAGAATACAGCACCCAATAGACCGAACTGAACTAGAATGAGTAGGTGGTTGTTATGGGGGTTTGCTGTTAAATCTACAGGGGATGGGTGCGTTTTACGGTATTCCTTGTATGCGGATTCGAAAGCCCCGGTGCCATGCCCAATCCATGGTCTTTGCGTGAAAATTTCCCATGAGTGTTCGGCGTAGGTGAGTCGATATCCAACTGATGTTTTAGGATTTTTCTCGTAGTTTTGTACATCACTTACAGCGGCATTGGCACGAGCCTGAAAGATAGGGCTATAGTTATAGGCGGTCCATATGATGGCAAAGAGTGTTGCAGCCATTGTGATCAGTGCAACGGGTTTTCTCCAGAAAAAGTAGGTGGTCAATACCATCCAGGCAAACATAAAGCCGACGTGGCCAGCCCTCCCCCCTGTCATAAACATATTGACGACCATGGTGACCAGAAAAAATAGGGGCAAGATCATCTGTTTGCCACGGTATTGACCAGCAAGCAGAGTGGTTAACAAGAGTGCAAT
>CAYFOU010000183.1:0-5872 GCA_964344805.1 uncultured Piscirickettsiaceae bacterium
TTATATGACCAAGGCTTTCTCTTTTTTATTCCTTTCTATATGCGGATCCGGGTACCCATCCCATCAGACCTGTTGCAGCTGACTTACCGCCTGCGCCACTACACGCTGCAGGGTCTGATGGTACTCCGGCAACTGCCCGGTCTGCTGCTCGCGCGCAGCATGCTCTACCACTCTGGCACTATCGGCCACCGGCCCGACCCCCACACTGAGGCTGGAGGACTTGATCGCATGAGCAAGCTGTCGAATCCGCTCCAGCTCTCCTCTCCACTCCTGCTGTCCAAAGATCTCCGAAAGCTGCACCATGGTCTGCTGCAGATCCCCCAGATAGGCCGCCATCAACTCTTCAAAGCCCTCTCCAAACAGCGCTCGCATCTCCTGCAAGTGCCCCCCTTCAAGCACCTTGCCCTGCGGCTCCTCGCATCTTGCCTCTTTCGGCATCATCTTCCACATCGCCTCATAGAGACGCTGCAGTTGGATCGGCTTGTGCAACACTTCATCAGCCCCAGCCGCCAATGCCGCCAGACGCTCTTTCTCCTCTACCGAGGCGGTGAGGACGATGACCGGGATCTGCAACCCCATCTCGCGGATCTTGCGGGTGGCATCCAGACCATCCATCTCCGGCATATGGAGATCCATCAACACCACATCAAAGGCCCGATCTTCACTGATCTTCTCCACCGCCTGTCCACCATGCAGGGCCACCTCGACATCCCCTCCACACTGCTCCAGCATCTTCTGCGCCACCAGCAGATTGGCCTTGACATCATCCACCACCAGAAAACGCTTGCCCTCTGCCAGATGCTTGGGCACCTCCGCTTTCACCTCCTTGACAAACGGCTCCTGGCTGGGAATGGGAAAGCTGAGTTCAAAGAAGAAATGACTCCCCTCGCCAACCCGGCTCTCCAGCCCAATCTCTCCCCCCATCGCCGCAATCAGCTTGCGGGTAATGGAGAGCCCCAGTCCGGTCCCCCCAAAGCGGCGAGTGGTGGAGCCATCGGCCTGGGCAAAATCACCAAAGATGGTCTGCTGCTTCTCTTGCGGAATACCGATCCCGCTATCCTCAACGGCAAAGCGGATGGTCGCCTGCTCCTCATTGGCACTGCACAGGGAGGCACTTACCACAATCTCCCCCTGCTCGGTAAACTTGATCGCATTACCGATCAGGTTGTTGAAGATCTGGCGCAGACGTGCCTCATCCCCCATCAGATATTGGGGAATAACGCGACTGAAATCGAGATGGAGAGAGACCCCCTTGTCCTCGGCCTGCGGCTCAAAGGTACGGCAGACATCCTCCAACATCTGTTTCGGGGTATAGTTGCGCTGCTCCAGCTCCAGTTTGCCCGCCTCGATCTTGGAGAGGTCGAGAATATCATTGATGATGACCAGCAGTGCCTTGCCCGACCCCTCCATGGTACGCAGATACTCCTGCTGCTCACGGTTCAGCTCGGTTCTACGCAGCAGCTCCACCATCCCCAACACCCCGTTCATCGGAGTGCGGATCTCATGGCTCATATTGGAGAGGAAGTTGCTTTTGGCCGCTGCTGCTTCCTCTGCACGCTCCTTGGCCCGGCGCAGGGACTCCCCCACCCGGCTGTTCTGACGCACTACCTGACGCGCAATCCACAAGCTGCCGAACAGCACCATCAACCCCAGTGCCACCAGCAGCATATAGGTCTGCATCCGGCTCTTCTCCGCCACCTGCAGCGCCTGCTTGCCCGCCTTGGACTGCGACTCCTGAATCTGCTGCATCGCGGAGAGCACTCCAAAGCGAGCCGGAATCACCTTATCAGCAATCAGATCAACCGCCCGGTGCTGCAGCTCCAGGGTACGCTCATTTTCCATGATCAGATCCCGCACCTGATTGAGTGCCGCCGTGCCCCGCTGCGCATCCTGCAATGAGAGCTCAAAGGCCCGCTGTTCCAGTTCAGAGAGCTTCATCTTATCCAGCCGGGCACGCGCCTCCATAAAGAGCCCCGCCTGCTTGTCAAAGCTCATGAACAGCTCATCCTGTACAAACGGATCCTCTTCATAGAGCGCCATCAGCAGCAGGGTGACCCGCTCGCGCGCGGCATCGCGCATGGTCTGTGCATACTGGGATTTGAGTGCACTCTCTTCAACCACCAGATGCATCTGCTCCGAAACCTGCTTGATCTGATAGAGGTTGATCGCCAGGAAGACGATCATGAACAGCAGAATCATCGCAAAGCCTTTATAGACAATGCGATTGGAAGATTGAAGTAGCTCTGCTCCCCCCTGATCGAGCGCTGCGCTATCTCCCTCTACATGCCGGTCTGATGACTCCTTCATCATCCGAAACTCCTGTCGGTCTCATCTCAACTCCACCTCTTGATTCGAGGCGCCATAGAAAGAGTGAATTCTACACAGGGGAACCAGGGAAAACTAACCCTCTATCGATATAAATTTACTATAACTATCTGTATAGATTAAGAAAAATGGAGACTACCCCAACGGCGGAGGGACCGGCATACGTCCCCGTCTGGGCATATCCATACGACAGGCCATGCCCCCATCGACCACAAAAGATTGCCCGGTAATCCATCCTGACCGCTCACTGGCAAGGTAGAGGGTCATCTCGGCAATGTCCTCCACGGTACCATAGCGCTGCTGCGGAATATGGGGCATCCAATCCTCCCTGGCAGCCTCCAGCACCTCCTGTGTGCGCTCAACCGGGACCACACCGGGAGCGATACAGTTGACCCGCACCCCCTTCTCCGCCCACTCCAGCGCCTGCACCTTGGCCAGTGCCTCCAGCCCCGACTCAGCAGATGGGGGGCACGCAGATTGACACTGAGGGTGTCATCCCAGTGCGCTGCATCAGTATCCTCTGCATACGCCTTCAGCACCACACCGGCATTATTGACCAGACAATCGATACGACCACACTGTGCCACCACCGCATCAACCAGTGCATCGATCTCCGCTTCGATACGCAGATCGGCACGAAAGATCTTTCCACTACCTCCCGCTGCCATAATCGCATTGAGGGTGGCATGGGCGCCCGCCTCACGGGTATGGTAGTGGACCGCCACCGTCGCCCCCTCACGGGCAAAGGCCTTGGCCATCCCGGCACCGATCCCTCCAGAGGCACCGGTAATCAGAACCACCTTATCCTGAAGTCCAAGCTCCACGGTTAGCCCACCCAGACCCGCGCATTGCGGAACATCCGCATCCACGGCCCATCCTCCTCCCACTCAGTCGGATGCCAGGAGTGCTGCACTGCACGGAAGACACGCTCCGGATGGGGCATCATGATAGTGAAGCGGCCATCACTGGTGGTGTAGCCGGTCTCACCATCGACCGACCCATTGGGGTTGAGCGGATAGGTCTCCGTCGGATTGCCCTGATGATCGATATAGCGCAGCGCCAGTGCCGCCTGTTGCTGCTTCTCGGCATCGCTAAACTCGACACGCCCCTCACCATGCGCCACCGCGATCGGCATCCGTGCACCGGCCATCCCCTGTAGGAAGATTGATGGTGAATCAACCACCTCAACCAGTGAGTAGCGCCCCTCAAACTGTTCGGAGCGGTTCTTCACAAAGCGTGGCCAGTGGTCGGCACCGGGGATCAGCTCATGCAGTACCGACATCATCTGGCAGCCGTTACAGACGCCAAGGCCGAAGGTATCCTCACGCTCGAAAAACTGGCTGAAGGCATCACGGGTATTGCTGTGGAACAGGATCGACTTGGCCCACCCCTCACCGGCACCCAACACATCACCGTAGGAGAAGCCGCCACAGGCGACCATCCCCTTGAAGTCGTTGAGATCGGTACGCTCTTCAAGCAGGTCGCTCATATGGACATCGTGACACTCGAAACCGGCCCGATCGAAGGCGGCCGCCATCTCCACCTGTCCGTTAACCCCCTGCTCACGCAGGATCGCCATCTTTGGACGGGCACCGCTGTTGATAAACGGTGCCGCAACATCCTCATTGAGATCATAAGAGAGTGAGATCCCCATTCCCGGATCGGTACGATCCAGCAGACGGTCAAACTCCTGATCGGCACAGGCCGGGTTATCCCGCAGCTTCTGCATCTGCCAGCTGGTCTCGGACCAGGCGCGTTGCAGATCAACCCGCGACTCGTTAATCAGAATCCGTCCCTGATGGCGGATGGTAATACGATCCTCATCTGCCAATGCACCAATGACATGAGAGTGGCTCAGCAGACCGTTATCACGAAGCAGATCCTGTACTACTTCGAGATCACTGTGACGAATCTGGACTACCGCCCCCAGCTCCTCGTTGAAGAGTGCTGCAACCGGATCGGGACCGAGATCATCCAGTAATACGGAAACACCGGTATGTCCAGCAAACGCCATCTCACTCAGGGTAGCGAAGAGACCGCCATCGGAACGATCATGATAGGCGAGCAGCAGCCCCTCCTCATTCATAGCCTGGACTGCACTGAACAGATGCTTGATCGCCAATGGATCATCGAGATCAGGGGCATGATGTCCCACCTGCTTGTAGACCTGCGCCAGTGCAGAGCCACCAAGGCGGTTGGCCTGCTTACCCAGGTCGATCAGAATCAGATCGGTATCACCCTGATCGGTGACCAACTGCGGGGTCAGGGTCTTGCGTACATCAATGGTTGGGGCAAAGGCACAGGCGATCAGCGAGAGCGGTGCGGTGACCGAGCGTTGCTCGCCATCCTGCTCCCAGACGCTCTTCATCGACATCGAGTCCTTGCCCACAGGAATGCAGATATCCAGCTCCTGACACAGCTCGGAGACCGCCTTGACGGTATCGAACAGCGCTGCATCCTCACCGGGATGGCCGGCCGGGGCCATCCAGTTGGCGGAGAAGCGTACCTGATCCAGAGATTCGATCCGCGAGGCCATGATGTTGGTCAGCGCCTCCCCAATCGCCATACGACCCGATGCGGCCGGTTTCAGCAGTGCGGTCGGGGCCGACTCGCCCAGTGCCGTTGCCTCACCACTGTAGGTGTCAAAACTGGTGGCGGTAACCGCCACATCGGCCACTGGCACCTGCCACGGTCCCACCATCTGATCGCGCGCCACCAGCCCGGTCACGGTACGATCCCCGATGGTGATCAGGAAGGATTTGTTGGCCACCGTAGGCAATCGCAACACTCGATAGATCGCCTCAGCCAAATCAATCTTTTCGGTCTCAAACTCCGGCTTGTGGAAAGTCTTGTGCTTCACCTCACGCAGCATCTTCGGTGGTTTGCCAAACAGTACATCCATCGGCAGATCAATCGGGCTGTTATCGAAGTGACCATCCCCCAAAATCAGTCGCTGTTCCTCGGTCGCCTCACCGATCACCGCATAGGGGCAGCGCTCGCGCTCGCAGAGTGCCTTGAACTCCTCAATACGTTCTGCGGAGATCGCAAGGATATAGCGCTCCTGCGCCTCGTTACACCAGATCTCCAGCGGCGACATCCCCGGTTCATCATTAGGTACGGTGCGCAGCTCGAACTTGCCACCACGGCCGCAGTCATTGACGATCTCCGGTACCGCATTGGAGAGACCACCAGCACCGACATCGTGGATCGAGACAATCGGGTTCTCGTCACCAAGCTGCCAGCAACGATCAATCACCTCCTGACAGCGCCGCTCCATTTCTGGATTTCCGCGTTGTACCGAGGCGAAGTCGAGGCTCTCAGAGCTCTTGCCACTGGTCATCGAGGAGGCGGCACCGCCCCCCAGACCGATCAGCATCGACGGCCCACCCAGCACCACAATCTGGGTACCTGCCGGGATCTCGTTCTTCTCTACGTCGGGGCGACGGATGTTGCCTATTCCGCCAGAGAGCATGATCGGCTTGTGGTAGCCACGCACCTCCTCCCCATCGGGGCCGGGCACCTTCTCCTCGAAGGTACGGAAGTAGCC
>CAYFOU010000184.1:0-3747 GCA_964344805.1 uncultured Piscirickettsiaceae bacterium
TCAACAACTTGAAGACAAAATCAATAGGCTGCTGACGATGTTGAAAGGTTAGGTTATGCAACGGATCACACAGACCAAAAAACCAAAAGAGTATGGCGCGCTGATTGTGGATGACACCACTTTCATGAGGACCCTGCTCGCCAGCACCCTGAAGTCCGAAGGCATTGTAGATATCTATGAGGCTGCCTCGGCACGGGAGGTTGCCCAGTTCTGGTCAGCAAACAATGAGGGCTCCCCACTATTTGACAATCCCCTCTTCTCTACCGTCACCAGCAGCAGTGACAAACAACCCGACCTCCCGGAACTGGTCTTTCTCGACATCCACCTGACTGGAGAATCAAAAAAAAAGAAGACCGATGGCCTGCAAATTCTGAAGGAGCTGCGCCAACACTCCAAGGATGCCTTCGTCATCATGGTCAGCTCCGACTCCCACGTCGAAGTGGTGAGGAAGGCGCTGGAA
Organism: uncultured Piscirickettsiaceae bacterium; assembly: GCA_964344805.1. Taxonomy (GTDB): domain Bacteria; phylum Pseudomonadota; class Gammaproteobacteria; genus Thiopontia. The sequence goes on from CAYFOU010000184.1 coordinate 461, forward strand.
CTGGGTGCCAACGGCTATCTGGTGAAACCGGTCTCCAAGGGAAATATTCTCAAGGCGATCACCCAGTTCGAACACTACCGCAAACAGCGGCTGCAGAAACAATAATTACTTGAAAGAGAAGCCTACCGACTGTTACATTGAACCATTATCAGAAGACAGCGCTAATATTAAATTAAACTAATACAAATCAATTTACAACACCTGCATGGATCCATCTGAAAGCACAGAACAGGCTATAGAAGAAGCTCACCGATTCAGGGTTCTGGTCGCCGATGACGAACCTCTGGTTCAACGCCTCTATCAGACCGTGCTCTCAAGAAATCCCAACGGCTTCTCTGCGGAAATTGAGCAGTTGATCAACTCCAGTGGCCTTGGAACCTCCATTTCAGAAAACAGGAATACCCCGCTGTTTGATGTCACTATCGTCGATCAGGGGGAGAAGGCCGTTACTGCCGCCAAAGAGGCCTTCGAAGAGGGCAATCCATTTACCGTCGCCTTTCTCGATATCCGCATGCCTCCGGGGATCGATGGAGTAGAGACCGCACGGCAGCTACTGGAGATCGATGAGCGCATCTACATCGTCTTTGTCACCGCCTTCGCCGACCACTCGATGGAGGAGATCAACCAATCGACCTGCAACAGCTCCCTGCTGCTGCGCAAGCCCTTCTTCAAGGAGGAGATCCACCAGCTCGCCATCACCCTCAGCAACAACTGGCTGAAGGATCGCAAGCAGGAGGATATGGTCTCCCGTGCCGAACTGGAGGCACTGAACAACTCGATCGAGACCAAGAACGAGTTCTTCGCCACCATGAGCCATGAGTTCCGCACTCCACTCACCACCATCATCGGTAACAGTGAGCTGCTGATCGATCAGGAGGAGCATGAGGACAAGCTCAATCTTCTCCACTCCATCGCTGCTGCAGGCCACTCTCAACTCTCGCTGGTCAATGACATTCTCGACCTCTCCAAGATCGAGCACGGCAACTTCTCCATCAGCATCAAGCCCTACGATCTCCACCAGTTAATCGACAACATCAAGTTCATCTTCACCGAACATGCCCGTAGTGCCGGACTGTTTCTGCAGGTCAATCAACTGGTGGAGCCAAAGTTCAAACTCAGTGGCGACATGCAGCGCATCAGCCAGATTCTGATCAACCTGATCGGCAATGCGATCAAGTTCACCGAAAGTGGGGGCATTATACTTACGGTATGGAACAGTGGCGCCCATCTCCACTTCTCGATCAAGGATACCGGTATCGGCATCCCGGAGAACAAACTGGAGGATATCTTCAAGCTGTTCGAACAGGCCCATACCGACCGGGAGCACCGCGCCAGCAGTGGCCTCGGGCTCTATATCTCGATGACACTGGCCCAGCTGATGGGGGGCGATATCGAGGTCACCTCGGAGCCGGACAAGGGCTCCACCTTCGAGCTGATTCTTCCTTATCAGGAGAGCAACATCGAGGCGAATATGAATCACCACTTCTCCAACGAGCATCAGACCCAGCTGGAGGGCACCGTACTGGTAGTCGATGACCGCCCCTCGCTACGTTCACTGGAGCGCCGCATTCTGGAGTCGATGGGAATGATCGTGGTCACTGCCAGAAACGGGCAGGAGGCGATCACTCTTGCCACCAACAACCCTACCTTCGACGTGATCCTGATGGACCTGAGAATGCCGGTGATGGATGGTATTGAAGCCGCAACCGAACTGCGCAACCACCACAACCAGACTCCAATCATCTTGATGAGTGCCGACCACAGCAACCACTATGCCGACCTGATCGAAGTGGGCACCATCAACAGCTTTATCGAGAAACCCATCCATCGTGTAGAGCTGTACACCACACTCTCCAAATTCCTGCAGGACAAGGAGAGCACAATCAAAGCCTCGGCAGCCACACCCGTTGCTGCGGAGATTGGATCGAATGAAGAGTATCTTCAACTGATGGATGACGAGATCCGGGATGCTCTCAGAGAGGAGTTGATGGAGAGCCAGCAGACCATCTCCAGGGCCTTCAAGCAGCAGGACTGGAAACAGCTCCGGGAGACCGCCCATGTACTCAAGGGGAGCGGCACCTCCTTCGGTCATCCGGAGATCTCCAAGCTGGGCAAGGAGATCTGTGAGGCGATCGACAACAACGAGCACAAGGGGCTTACCCGCATGATCATCCAGATGGCTGGAGAGATTCGCAACGCACTGCAAGAACTTTGACCCTACACAGGATCCATTAGGGCTCTCTCACCCTCACAATCTCCCTATACCCAACCACAGCATCGATTGATATAATGTGCGGCCCTTTTTTGGACGGGAGACCACTCCCATTCACTGAAATAGTCAATAAAATATGAATAGATCTGAACAGACAACAGACGCTCAGAGCACGCTGAGTCACGACTTCGGCCCGCTCTATCGCCCTCAGTTTGAGCGCGACAACTGTGGATTCGGGCTGATTGCCCATATGGATGGCAACCCCAGCAACGGGCTGGTAGAGACCGCCATCGAATCCCTCAACCGCATGACCCACCGTGGCGCCATCGCCGCCGATGGAAAGTCAGGCGATGGCTGTGGTCTGCTGATGAAACAGCCCAAGGGGTTTATGCAGGCCGTTGCAGCCGAGCAGGGCTACACCTTGGCCGAGAACCACGCCGTCGGCATGGTCTTCCTCAATCAGGATGGCACCAAGGCCGATCTCGCCCGCACCACGCTGGAGAACAGCCTCAAGGCTCAGGGGTTGGAGGTACTGGGCTGGCGTGAGGTACCGGTTGATGCCGAGAACGCCTGCGGTAAACACGCACTGGCGATCCTGCCACAGATCGAACAGATCTTCGTCAACGCACCCGCCGATATGGATGAGGTCCATCTGGAGCGCGCACTGTTTATCGCCCGCCGCCAGACCGAGAAGACCATCGAGCCGGATGACGAGACCTTCTACATCCCCAGCCTCTCCGCCCGCGTCATCTCCTACAAGGGTCTGGTGATGCCGGAGTACCTGCCGGTCTTCTACAAGGACCTGAAAGATCCACGCTTCGAATCGGCACTCTGCGTCTACCACCAGCGCTTCGCCACCAACACCCTGCCACAGTGGCGTCTGGCCCAGCCATTCCGCCAGCTGGCACATAATGGCGAGATCAACACCGTACAGGGCAATCGCAACTGGTCCGTCGCCCGTGCGATGAAGTTCGAAACCCCGCTGATCCCCGATATGGATGCGGTACGTCCGCTGGTCTCAATGACCGGCTCCGACTCCAACAGCCTCGACAACATGCTGGAGGCGCTGCTGATG
>CAYFOU010000184.1:3796-5831 GCA_964344805.1 uncultured Piscirickettsiaceae bacterium
ACGATTACAACTCTATGCATATGGAGCCATGGGATGGCCCGGCCGGCATCGTACTGACCGATGGTCGCTACGCCGCCTGTACACTGGATAGAAATGGTCTGCGCCCGGCACGCTGGGTGATCACCAAGGATCGCCACATCACCCTGGCCTCCGAGATTGGTGTCTATGAGTACGACCCTGCCGACGTGGTGCGCAAGGGGCGCCTCAGCCCCGGACAGATGATCGCGGTCGATACCCAGACCGGCGAACTGCTGCTGCCCGAAGAGATCGATAACGATCTGAAGAGTCGCCAGCCCTACAAGCAGTGGCTCGGCGAGCACACCGAGCGCCTCGCCACCAAGATTGGCGGCGACAGCAGCGACCAGATTGAAGGGGTCGATCAGGAGCTCTATCTGGCTGCACAGAAGCTGTTCCAGGTCACCTTCGAGGAGCGTCAGGAGGTGGTCAAGGTACTGGCCACTGCCGGACAGGAGGCGGTCGGTGCAATGGGTGATGATACGCCAATTTCTGTGCTCTCCGAGCGCAACCGCTCCCCCTACGACTACTTCCGTCAGCAGTTTGCCCAGGTCACCAACCCACCGATCGATCCACTGCGTGAGCAGATCGTGATGTCACTGGAGACCTGCTTCGGTCGTGAGCTGAACATCTTCGAGGAGAATGAGAGCCACGCCCACCGTCTGGTGGTCGACTCCCCGGTTCTCTCCAAGACCAAATTCGAGCAGCTGCTGGCCCATCAGGACGCCGCCTACGCCCACGCCAGGATTGACCTGGGCTACAACAGCGGCAATTTGGAGCAGGCGATTGAGGATGTCTGCGATCAGGCCGAGGCCGCAGTACGCAGCGGCAAGGTGATCATCGTCCTCTCGGACCGCAACCTCTCTGCCGACAAGCAGGTCATTCACGCCCTGCTCGCCTCCGGTGCGGTGCATCACCGTCTGGTGCAGACCGGCCTGCGTTGCGACGCCAACGTTGTGGTCGAGACCGGTACCGCACGTGACCCACACCACTTCGCCACACTGATCGGTTACGGCGCCTCTGCCGTCTACCCATGGCTCTCCTACGAGCTGATCAACGAGATGGTGGAAAATAATGATATTAGCGGTATCGAGCTGGCCAAGGCCAACGCCAACTACCGCAAGGGGATCAACAAGGGGCTGCTGAAGATCCTCTCCAAGATGGGCATCTCCACCATCGCCAGCTACCGTGGCGCCCAGCTGTTCGAGGCGGTTGGCCTCTCGCAGAAGGTGGTGGATCTCTGCTTCCGTGGCACCACCTGCCGTATCGAGGGTGCCCGCTTCGAGGATCTGGAGAGCGAGCAGAACAGCCTCGCCAAGCAGGCCTGGAACCGCCGCAAGCCGGTGGAACAGGGCGGCATGCTCAAGTTCATGCATGGCGGCGAGTACCACGCCTACAACCCCGATGTGGTGAAGAGCCTGCAGCAGGCGGTACGCAGTGGCAACAAGGATGACTACATGGTCTATGCAGACCACGTCAACAACCGTCCCACCGCCACCCTGCGCGACCTGCTGAAGCTGGACCAGAACCAGACTGCGGTTCCACTGGAGGAGGTCGAGCCCTGGGAGAAGATCGCCCAGCGCTTCGATACCGCAGCGATGTCACTCGGCGCACTTTCGCCCGAAGCACATGAATCGCTGGCGATTGCGATGAACACCATCGGTGGTCGCTCCAACTCCGGTGAGGGGGGCGAGGATCCGGTTCGCTACGGCACCAACAAGGTCTCCAAGATCAAGCAGATCGCCTCCGGCCGCTTCGGTGTAACCCCGCACTACCTGAGCAGTGCCGAGGTGCTGCAGATCAAGGTGGCACAGGGTGCCAAGCCCGGTGAGGGCGGTCAGCTGCCCGGCCAGAAGGTGAATGATCTGATTGCACGGCTGCGTAACTGTAATCCAGGCACCACGCTGATCTCGCCACCACCACACCACGACATTTATTCGATTGAGGATCTGGCACAGCTGATCTACGACCTGAAGCAGGTCAACCCGGATGCACTGGTATCTGTAAAACTCGTGTCAGA
>CAYFOU010000185.1:0-5822 GCA_964344805.1 uncultured Piscirickettsiaceae bacterium
CTGGCACTCAGCCTCGATGACCCAGCGTGTACCGGAGCTCTACAAAGCGGTACCGGATGCCGAAATCTTCATGCATCCAAAGGATGCAAGGGCGCTCGGCCTGCATGATGGTGCCGTTGCAGAGGTCTCCTCCCGTCGAGGTGCCATCAAGGGACGTGTTACCACCCGTGGCCGTAACAAGGTGCCACAGGGACTGATCTTTGTTCCCTGGTTTGACGCCCGTCGTCTGGTCAACAAGCTGATACTCGATGCAACCGACCCGCTCTCAAAAGAGACGGACTTCAAGAAAACCGCCGTTAAAATCACCAAGGTATAAGGAGGGAATAACCATGAAAAAGAGTAAAAGCGTACTATTCCTGCTGGGTGCGGTACTGGCCACGCTGTTGGGCAGCACCACGGTAGCGGTTGCAGACCACTATGTAGCCTCTCTGCGAGGAGACCTGGGCATCGAGAGTGATGCACAGATCCCCAACAAGCGGAGAATCTACAAGGACGTGGATCCATTTGAGCGTACCTGGAAGGAGCAACCTCCATCCATGCCGCACAAAGAGTATCCGATTACCATCAAAGAGAATCGCTGCATGGAGTGTCACAGCGAGGCCAACTACAGAGAAGAGGAGGCCACCAAGATCAGTGACAGCCACTTCCTGTTCCACAATGGCCGCAAATCTCAGAAGGTATCAGGACTGCGTTACTTCTGTAACCAGTGCCACACCCCGCTATATAAGGTAGAGCCACTGGTGGACAACACCTTCAAGACCTCTGCTCGCAGATAGTCGGTTGACGTGAACCGCCGTCCGGGTTTGAATAAACCCGGACGGCTTTTTTTATGGACGCCACCTAAAATTACAGCAAAATAGAAGGAACAAAAACAACCATGAGTGACGAAGCACCGATTCAGATTTCAGGCGTGGCAGTGCGCCTCAATCCGGCCAAAATGGAAAGCGCCCGAGAGGCAATGAGTGCCATCGAAGGGCTGGAGATTCATGCCGAAGACCCCCAGGGAAAGATGGTTATCACCCTGGAGAACCATGATTCCAAAGGGATGACTGAAGCAATTGCCGAGGTTGAGGCGGTCGATGGCGTCGCCTCCGTCAGCCCGGTCTATATCCACGACGAGACTGAGGTATAGAGACTCAGGCTATCCAGATGGTCTTGGCATTAACAAACTCCAGCATCCCCATTCTGGATAGCTCTCTCCCATAACCAGACTGCTTCACCCCACCGAACGGCAGTCGAGGATCACTCTTCACCAGACCATTCACAAATACCGCTCCGGTCTCGATCTGCCGAGCAACCCGCTCTCCTCGCTGTAGATCAACAGTCCATACACTGCCCCCCAACCCAAACGGATTGTCATTGGCAATGCGAACCGCATCCGCCTCATCCTTGGCGCGAATCACAATCGCCACCGGCCCAAACAGCTCCTCCCGATAGGCGCGCATACCCGGTTCCACCCGATCCAGAATCGATGGCTGATACCCCGCCATACTCCCCTCAACCGGGGCACAACCGGTTACCGCCACGGCACCGGCAGCAATACTCTCCTCCACCTGCTGATGCAACTCATCTCGTAGATCACCTCGAGCCATCGGTGCCAGCATCGTTGTGCTGTCTAACGGATCTCCCAGTTGCAGTGCCTCCACCGCCACCTGAAAACGCTCCATAAAACGCTCTGCAATAGCCTCCACAACAATGAAACGTTTGGCCGCAATGCAGCTCTGCCCACCATTGAGGAAACGGGATAACACCCCCACCTCAACCGCCTTCTCCAGATCAGCATCCTCCAGCACGATAAAGGCATCCGATCCCCCCAGCTCCAGCACACTTTTCTTCAGATGGCCTCCGGCCGCCGCAGCCACCTTGCGCCCCGCTGCATCACTTCCGGTCAGGGTCACCGCAGCAATACGGGGATCAGCAATCACCTGCTCCACCTGCTGCGCCGAGATCATCAGTGAGGTAAACACCCCTTCAGGAACGCCCGCCTCCAGTATCACCGCCTCAATCATGCGGGCCGCACCCGGTACATTGGAGGCATGCTTCAGCAACACACTGTTCCCTGCCACCAGGGCTGGTGCCGCAAAACGGAACACCTGCCACAGTGGGAAGTTCCACGGCATCACCGCCAGCACCGTACCCAGCGGCTGATAGGCAATAAAGCTCCTGCCTGCATCGGAGTCTATTGCCTCATCCTGCAGAAAGCCCGGCCCCTCCTCTGCATAGTAGTCACAGACCCAGGCACACTTCTCCACCTCGGCCTCCGCCTCACCGATCAGCTTCCCCATCTCACGGGTAATCAGTTCAGCCAGCTCCCGTTTGCGCCTGCGCAACACCACCGCAATCTCACGCACATGGGCACAACGTTGCTCCAGTGGCGTAGTACGCCATGAAGGGGCCACAACAGAGGCACGCTTCAGAGCCGCCTCCAGGGTTGAGCCATTCCAGTAGTGGATCTCTTCTACGGTCTCGCCGCTGTAGGGGTTGATGGATTTCACTTTAAGGGCCTCCTAGCTCGTAACTATTCACCGGTATCGGTAACTGATTCAGATTGCCTCTGAAATGTGCCAGATCAAGGCAGAAAATGTGAGTGTATAGACATACATGACCATTTTCGAACCGAGTTTACGAGGTCGAGCTACGTAGAGATGGTGCATTTCAGGGGGAAGCTGAACAGTTACCTTAGCTCTTCTCTGAATTTGGGCAACTGACTGCGATAGGACTCCGCATCACCAAAGTCGCTATATTGCCAGTAACGGGGGTGGGGTTGGCGAATACGGCGCGCATGTTTGATTGGGCACCAGTACTGCTCGGTACGACTCGCCACCTCACGGATATAGGCGGCCAGCCCATTGGCATAGCTGCAATAGACGCAGTTGATCTTCTCAATCAGGTTGAGATAGGCAAGCTGCCCCCGATCCATCACCCAGTAATCACTCCGTTTCACCTTGGCAACATCCCACAGGGAGAAACAGATCTGCTGATAGAGCATTACCGAGAGATCCACCAGCAGCAGCGGCAGCACCAATCCATAGATTACTGGTGCAGAGATAAGTGAACGCAGCTTGGCCCGCCCGATAAACTGCAGCAGCCCTAGTTTAAGTTTACGCTGCGACAGCAGCATCTCCTGCTCAAAGATCGCCCGCTTCGCCTCCAGACGGTAGCGGAACTCGCTCTGCTTCTGCTCCAGCTCTCGCTCCAGATCCTGCTCCAGCTCGATGATCCGCTCCACCAATTGAACGATTCGATCATGCACGCCTTCTACTCCTTATTATTATTCAAAGTCACTCATCCGTACCCGCACCCTTCTTGCCCCCCAATCCCCTGCTGGTCCATCAAAGAGACCGGGGCAACGGGTACCGCATTGGGTACAGCACCCATCATCAGTGAGATGCCAATCGGAGAGCTGATACCAGTCCCGCCCGATCAGACGGGCACCACACTGGTGGCAGTAGGTACTGCCTCCCGCCTTGTCATGAACATTACCGGTATAGACATGGTGCAGTCCACAGCGCAGCCCAATCTCACGCGCACGCTGCAGGGTGGCAGGGGGAGTTGGTGACAACTCCATCATCTTGTAGTCGGGGTGGAAAGCAGTAAAGTGGAGCGGCACCTCCGGCCCCAGATGGTCGACAATCCAGCGACACATCGCCTCCAACTCTTCATCGGAATCATTCTGCCCCGGAATCAACAGGGTGGTCAGCTCGAACCAGACCGAGGTCTCTTGCTTCAGATAGAGCAGGGTATCCAGTACCGGCTGCAGATGGCCACTACAGAGCTTGTGGTAGAAGTCCTCGGAGAACCCCTTGAGATCAACATTGGCCCCATCCATCTCCCGAAAGAAATCTTCTCTGGCCTGCCCATGGATATAACCCGCCGTTACCGCCACCGAGCAAATCCCCAGTTCCCGACAGGCCCGCGCCACATCCACCGCATACTCCAGAAAGATCACCGGATCATTATAGGTATAGGCCACACTGCGACACCCGGTCGCCCTGGCCGCCCGTGCAATCATCTCCGGGGTAGCCCGATCCTGCATCCGATCCATCTCCCGTGCCTTGCTCATATCCCAGTTCTGGCAGAACTTGCAGGTGAGATTACACCCTGCGGTACCAAAAGAGAGGATGCTGCTACCGGGCAGAAAGTGGTTCAGCGGCTTCTTCTCAATCGGATCAATGACAAAACCGCTGGAGCGCCCATAACTGGTCAGTACCACTGTGCCATTCTGGGCCATACGGACGAAACAGAGACCTCGCTGCCCCTCTTTCAGCTTGCACTCCCGGGGGCAGAGGTCACACTGCACCCGTCCATCGGACAGCGGATGCCAGTATCGTGTTGGATGGTAGGCGGCTATCGGTTCCACGTGCGTTGTTTAACTCCAGTGCTATACTGGATGAGTGTAACAACTAAGACACTGAATAGCACAGAGAGGGAGGAACATGATCCGACAACCGGCCGTTGCTGGCTCTTTCTATCCGGACAACCCGGTACAGTTACGGCAGATGGTGCAACACTGTCTGGCCGAAGGTGCCCCCTCTCCAATCACCCCGAAGGCGCTGATTGCCCCTCATGCCGGTTATATCTACTCCGGCCCCATCGCCGGTTCCGCCTACCGTGCCCTGTTGCCACTCAAGAAACAGATCCAACGGGTGATACTGCTCGGCCCCTCACACCGTGTCGCCTTTCACGGTCTGGCAGCAACCACCGCCTCAGCCTATCGCACTCCACTGGGCGAGATCCCGATTGATCAACAGACCATTGGGCAGATCAGCGCCCTCCCCCAGCTCCATCTACTGGATGAACCCCATATTCCAGAGCACAGCCTGGAGGTACAGCTCCCCTTTCTGCAGGAGGCGCTGGAGTCATTCACGCTGATCCCGCTGGTAGTGGGACAGGCCACAGCCAGCGAGGTAGCGGAGGTACTGGAACAGCTCTGGGGCGGCAGAGAGACACTGATTGTGATCAGTTCCGATCTAAGCCACTACCACTCCTATACTGAAGCCCGGAAAATGGACCGTTCAGCCTCAAAGGCAATCGAGCAACTGGATGAGGCCGCGCTCGATCATGAGAGCGCCTGTGGACGGATGCCGATTAACGGGCTGCTCCATCTGGCAAAAAAGAGATCACTCCACGTCACCACCATCGATCTGCGCAACTCCGGAGATACCGCCGGAGACAAGAGCCAGGTGGTCGGCTACGGAGCCTATCTATTCAGCGAGGAGACCCGATGAGCCACAACCATGAACAGCAGCAGGAGATGATTGCACTGGTCCGCCAATCGATTGAGCAGGGGCTGACCACACGCCATCCGGGAACCACCGATCTGCAACAGCTGCCCGACTACCTGCAACAGCCGGGGGCCTGCTTCGTCACTCTGGAGATCGATCATCAACTGCGCGGTTGCATCGGATCACTGGAGGCGCGCCGCCCGCTGGCAGAGGATCTGCTGGAGAACGGCTATGCTGCCGCCTTTCGTGACCCGCGCTTCCCCCCGCTGTCGCAACAGGAGTACCCGCAGGTCTCGATCAAGCTCTCCCTGCTCACACCGGCAGAGCCGATGCAATTTGACTCCGAGGCCGACCTGATCCGCCAGTTGCTACCCGGCACCGATGGATTGATCCTCTCCGAGGGGTTCCGCCGGGGCACCTTTCTCCCCTCGGTCTGGGAACAGCTGCCGGATCCACATGACTTTCTGAGCCACCTGAAGCGGAAGGCGGGGCTACCGACAGATTACTGGTCCGATACCATTCAAGTAGAGCGCTACCGCACCGAGCAGTTCAGCTAGGGAAGCACTGAAAAAGTCTGTGCGAAATAGATCGTGCCTA
>CAYFOU010000186.1:0-5796 GCA_964344805.1 uncultured Piscirickettsiaceae bacterium
CATTTTACTTGTTGCATGAGAATCGGGTGGGTTAAATCCGACAGACTCCTAGAAGGTGATCTTGCGATGATCGGCTTCGAGTTCAACAGCACCCTGAGTATCGTTGACGATGTATTGTACATTCAGGTGATGGGTTGCCGGGAATCGATCAAACAGATCGACCTGAAGCTGGTTCAACCTGGCTGGCTGGGTGCAGTTGAAGTGGTAGTGGGCATGGAACTCCGAATGGGTCTCTTCGTGCGCTTCATGTTCGTCGTCATGACCATGATGCTCCTCTTTCTCCAACAGAGGGCTGGCAACCTCTGCCTTGGTCAAGTGGCAACCCGCTTCACCATTGAAACGAAACAGCGACTCCCCCTTTTTCAACACCACCACCGCCTCATCCAGCGCATGGTGATCCGCCTCACTGGAGGGCATGTGCTCGAAACCGACGATATTGGCTGCAGGTGTCTCCAGCTCCACCTCAACCTCTGAACCCACTACGGCCAGATTGAGCTGGGCTGCACCATGCTCATGGGCACCATGCTCCCGATGTTCATGATCCTCTTCAGCATTGACTGAGAATGGAAGAAAAGCCAGAGAGAGTCCTGTGGCCAACAAGGTGCGACGGAATTGAGACATCTTCAGCTCCTGTGCAGATTGGAATGGATTTATTGTTACTGAGTTGCATTTTAGGCTGACAACTCCTTAAAAGCAACAGAGTTACATTAACAAGCACACTAATGGCTGCAGTTAGAGCAGATCCCCTGTAACGTGAGATCTGCCTCTTGTAATACAAAGCCTTGTGGTAGATCGACCAGTTCCGAGGCTGCCATTCTGGTCTGCAGACAGGTAATCTGTCCACAAACTCTGCAGTTGAAGTGGGCATGATCTCCATTTACCCCGGCCTGTGCATTGAATCGCCAGACCCGATCCTGCCCGGTCACCTTGTGTGCCAGATGGTGTTCAACCAGCCAGTCCAGTATGCGGTAGACGGTGACCTTTTCGACTGGCGTCCCTCGCTTCACAATGATCTCTTCCAACTCATTGCGACTCAGCGCATGTTCCGACTCCAGCAGAATGTTTAGGGTTGCCAGCCGTGCACGGGTAATCCGCGACCCCGCATCCTTCAACATGGAACGGGCTATCGTGTCATAGTTATTCTCTTGAGATATCTCTGAAGCCAATGGTTTCTGTAATTAAAGAAAATGGAATTATTTTTCAATTCTAGCGTAACTCTACTATTGTTGAGAGCTGCAACCTTTATGGCATGTTTTCCCTGTAAACCGTCAGGATCTCGATCTCTTTACCGTTTATACGATAGATAAAGCTATAACGTTTATAGACAACCCTGCGAATCCCTTCTCCCAATTCAGGCATCGGTGTACCTGAATCTGGAAATTGCAACAGCACCATGTTTAACCATGATTCAAACTGGTTCAGATAGCCAATAACAAACTCCGATGAGAGCTGTTGCTGATACAGGTAATCAGCAATCTCTGCCAGACGCTGTTTTGCTCGTGGAGAAAGGACGATTGTCCTTTCACTCATAGCTACCACGAATTTCGTTGATGGCCTGAGACAGCGGGATACCTTCACCCGCCTCTAACTGCTCAATCGAAACACCAATATCCTGCTTGATTCTCTGCTGTTGAACAAATTCTGCAAAGGCTCTGGCGATAGATTGACTGTCCTCACCATAGGTCTGCTTGAGAGATTGCTCAAGTTCCGGGTTATCAATCTGTATATTCAACATAATGTGAATACCATATCACCCAGAACAGAGCTGTTACAACTTCCCGGCCCGCTTGCGCTCATTCTCGGTCAACAGTTTCTTGCGAATGCGGATCGACTCCGGCGTTACCTCTACCAGCTCATCCTCATTGATGAATTCCAACGCTTGTTCAAGCGTCATACGAATCGGCGGGGAGAGGATCAGGTTTTCATCGGTACCTGCCGCACGTACATTGGTCAGCTGCTTCGCCTTCAACGGGTTGACCACCAGATCGTTATCGCGGGAGTTGATGCCGATAATCATCCCCTCATAGACCTCTTCGGCATGACCGATAAAGAGGCGACCGCGCTCCTGCAGATTGAACAGCGCATAGGCCAATGCCTTGCCCTTGTCCTTGGAGACCAGCACCCCGTTATGACGTTCACCGATCTTGCCCTCAACCTTGGGACCGTAGTGGTCGAAGGTGTGGTAGATCAGACCGGTGCCGGAGGTGGCGGTGAGGAACTCGGTACGAAAGCCGATCAGGCCACGTGATGGAATAATGAAGTCGATACGTACACGCCCCTTGCCATCAGGGACCATATCGGTCATCTCACCTTTGCGCTCACCCAGCTTCTCCATCACGCTGCCCTGATGTTGCTCTTCTACATCTATCGTCAGACTCTCGTATGGTTCACTGGTTACCCCATCGATCTCACGGATGATCACCTCGGGGCGAGAGATGCCGAGCTCGTAGCCTTCACGGCGCATGTTCTCGATCAGAATGGAGAGGTGGAGCTCACCACGACCCGATACACGGAATTTATCGGGATCATCGGTCTCTTCCACACGCAACGCTACATTGTGGATCAGCTCCTGATCGAGACGCTCACGGATATTGCGGCTGGTGACAAATTTCCCTTCCAGCCCGGCAAAGGGTGAGTTGTTGACCTGGAAGGTCATGCTCAGGGTAGGCTCATCAACAGTCAGTGGGGGCAGTGCCTCGACATAATTGGGGTCACACACCGTATCAGAGATCTGCAGTCCATCAATGCCGGTAAAGGCGATGATGTCACCGGCAGTGGCGTGATCAACCTCTACCCGCTCCAGTCCATGGAAACCAAGGATCTGTAACATGCGGCCATTGCGCTTTTTACCATCCGCAGAGAGGATGGTGACATTGGAATTGGTGCGTACACTGCCACGCTCAATGCGGCCCACACCGATCACCCCCACATAACTGGAGTAGTCAAGCGCACTGACCTGCATTCTGAATGGGCCAACCACATCCACATCGGGGTGGTTGACATGCTCCACAATCGCCTCGAACAGGGGAGTCATATCCCCTTCACGCACCTCAGAATCGGTACTGGCAAAGCCTTGCAGTGCAGAGGCGTAGACCACCGGAAAATCAAGCTGCTCATCGGTTGCACCAAGACGATCAAACAGGTCAAAGGTCTGATCCACCGCCCAATCGGGACGGGCGCCGGGACGATCCACCTTGTTAACCACGACAACTGGGCACAATCCACGCTCCAATGCCTTCTGGGTCACAAAACGGGTCTGTGGCATTGGCCCCTCAACTGCATCGACGAGCAATAGTACCGAGTCGACCATTGAGAGTACACGTTCCACTTCACCACCAAAGTCGGCGTGTCCAGGGGTATCGACAATGTTGATACGGTAGTCGTTCCAGCGAATCGCAGTATTCTTGGAGAGGATGGTAATACCACGCTCCTTCTCCAACTCATTGGAGTCCATCACACGCTCTTCCGCCTCACCACGCACCTCCAGCGTACCGGACTGTTGCAACAACTGGTCTACCAGTGTGGTCTTGCCGTGGTCAACGTGGGCGATGATTGCGACATTACGCAAATTTTCGATGGAATTGGACATGAAAAGGGGTCTCGTAAAGAATTCGAACAGCGATGAGATAAACGTTCAATTATACACGCAAACAACTGCTTTGCGGGTATATACTATAGAGATGAGTCTATCCCCCAATTTCAGCAAAAATCCCGGTTGCTGGGAGCAGCAACTGATCCGCAGATACAGCAACCCGCTCTTCCCTGAAGCACAGCGCAATGTAGTACACCAGCAGGTGGTGGAGGCACGAGAAAAGGACAAGGCGGAACAACAGGCCTTTGAGAAGCAGTTTGAGGCGGTAGTAAAGAAGGTCTCCAAGCTTCCAGAGAAGGCGGAGGCGGAACAGCTGCTGGCGCTGATCCCGGAGCTGAACCACTGCTACAACGACTGCATGACTCTCTGTATCGATCTGCCAAAAGAGAAACAGGCACTGAGTCGATTGATCACCCTGTTTGAAGAGACACTGATCAAGAGCGCCGGTCAGGATAGTGATTTTTTCCAGCAAGTGGAACGTGATCGAGCAGAACGCAAAATTCATCAGGAGGTGCTCGAAAATCGGATTATTGCATCTATGATGCGAGAAAACAGCCCGATCTCCGTCGAAGAGCTACCTGCTACCCTGCTCTCTGCCGAGGTGGATCAGGTTCAGGCACTGCTCCCTTTCCTTGATCCGGCACAGTTGGGTTCTCTACAACAGCAGTGCAAGGCGTTGATTGATCAGGCGGAGCAACCCGTTGCCGAGAGTGCTCAACAAATTTTTACGCTAATCAAAGAGAAGGCCGCTGAAACAAGTAGTCACAGCCATTCCCACTCATAGAGTCACTATTTGAAAACGTTAAAATTGAAGCAGTTGCAACACATCGGAGCGTGATGCATTGGCCTGCCCCTGCATCGCGATATTGGCCTGCTGCAAAATCTGCTGACGTGAACGATCGGCGGTTGCGGCCGCATAGTCGGTATCGATCAGTCGGCTGCGCGCCGCCTCGGTATTCACATTCTGCCCCTGTACCACATCGAGGCGTGACTCCAGTCGATTCTGGGTTGCACCATATTCGGCACGTGCCTCCGATACCAGCCCCAGTGATTGATCCAGCGTACCCAGTGCACTGGCTGCCCCAGCCTGAGTGGAGAGGTCCATCGAGAAGAAGTTGATGTTATTAAGCTGAGCATTCATATCGGTAGTCTGAACCCCCAAGGTGCTGTCTGCCCCATCTCCCGCCTGAATCTGCACGGTGCCATCGGTCGCCAACATGTTGTTGCCGTTGAAGCTGGTGGACTGGGTGATATTGCTGAACTCTTCCTGTAATTGACTGAATTCAGCCTGCAGTGCACTGCGATCACTATCGGAGTTGATCCCGTTGGCCGCCTGGGTGGCCAGCTCACGCATGCGCTGCATCAGCTCGCCGCCCTGCTCCAGACCGGCATCAGCCACCTGAACCATCGAGATCCCATCATTGATATTACGTGCCCCTTGCTGAAAACCATTGGACTGGCTCAACATTGCCGTCGCAATGGACAATGCTGCCGCATCATCACTGGCGCTGTTGACCCGCTGCCCCGTCGCCAGACTCTCATTGGTGCGCTCCACCCCAAATGGGCTGGTAATATTGGGGACGTTGTAGCTGGTACCGATCAAGGGCATGGTCTCTCTCCACTGAAGTTACACTTTTACTCTAGTCCCTTATCTGCGATTAGGCAAATCCTCAGGGCGGCAATTTCTGCTGCAGCGGTAAAAATAACCGGCAAAAAATTGATCGTTGCCACAAAAAACACTCATGGAACGACATGAGATGCCGATATAGAACTCAAGAGAAAAAAATAATCTGGTGAGGTGCTGCCACACCTCACCAGAAATGGATCTTCAGAATATGAAGTAGAGTGAAGAGTCTTTCTAAGACTCATTACTTATCATAGCCAAGGAAAGGTGAAAGTGAAGAAAACCTTGGTTATGACGGTCTGTCTCTCCTTCGCGTAAAGCGATTGGAGTTGCCCAAGGTACATTGCCTTGGGCTTTTTTATTATGTTGGTGAAGTCGATCTGGACACCAGGCTCCCGTCCAGATCGACCCTTTTCTTATTATTATTGCTTTAGTTAAAAGCAGTTTCCGTGCCAATCACACATTTTCTAATTCAACCCAAATAAAAAGCCCCGCTACTGCCAAATAGCGGGGCTAGGGTTTAGTCTTATACCTAAATCCTGCAAACCTGTTTTTTTGCAGGCATTGGGTGCCCGGATCC
>CAYFOU010000187.1:0-5769 GCA_964344805.1 uncultured Piscirickettsiaceae bacterium
ACTGATCGGTCACGATCCGCCGGAATCAGCGGTCACGATGGCCGGAATGCCCACCAGAGGCACAACAGCTCTACCATGATATCCAGACCATGTATGAACAGCATTGGGATGACACCATTAAGGCATTAGAGTCAAGGCTGACTCTCGCAATCAGTGACCACAAACTGCGCCAGGCTAAAATTTCCGAATTGCGATTGGCCTTTGAGAATCAGAAGATGCAGGGACCATATTTCCCGCTGATGCGTTTTGGAGACTATCTGCTGATCTCCACCAAGGACGGAGAGCGGGTGGTAGAGGCATTTGAGCAGATCTGGGCGCGTGACAAACAGCGTAAGGCCATGGAGGCCGACGGGTGGGATACCCATGCACCAACAGCCAAGGAGTATCTGGAGAGTGAACAGGAGGCACCAACCGGGTTCGCTGCTGATGTCTTCAAGTTACTCGATGAATATGAGGTGAATAACCCGAATCTTCAGGATTCACTCAATCAGCTTCTACTGCACTCATTGCCCGATGGATCAATTCGCAAGCACAGCATTCACCGCAAGAACGTAAAAGGGTTCAGCCGGGACGCAATTCGGGCCTACTCCCACTCCATGATGCACGGAGCCAACCATCTGGCAAAGCTAAAATACGCACACTTGATGGAATCTGAGCTTCATCGCATGGAGGAAATGCTACAGCCATACCAGTATGCGGTAATTGCCACGAACGGTAAGAGCCACATGGAGTTGGAGCGATTTGAGTCTAAAGAGCAGGCACACCATGAAATGGCTCAAATCAAGAAAGCAATGGTGGCAATTGGTGGTGAACCAAATCTCTCTATCAAGAAAGTATACAGTGCCGCTACAGTGGATGATGAACACCAGAATCTTGGCCGCCAGGTGACTGATGAAATGCGCAAGCGATTTGATTTGCTGATGAACCCAAGCATCAGCCCGGTTACCAACTTTTTGGGCGGCCTGAACTTCACTTGGTATCTCGGATTCAGCCCAGCTGCTGCATTGATAAACCTTTCCCAGACACCTCTTGTTGCACTCCCTCAACTCAGCGCAAAGTATGGCTGGGAAAAGGCATCAAAGACGCTGCTGGAATTCTCAAAGCTGTACACAGGAAAGCGGATTACCTCCTTTGATGGCATGGATGAAGAGACAACCAAGCAGATTCAGGATCATCTGGGAGGGAACAGAGTCTCATTAATGGGCACAGCCGGACTCACCAAGAACCAGCGTATTGCGCTACTGGCATGGGCTGATGAAGGTTCACTGGATCTGACTCAATCCCATGATCTTGCCATGACCGCTTCTATCCCAGCTGATACCAACTCTCTGGCTGGCAAGTGGAAGGCAACCATAGATGCTTCAGCCTATCTGTTTCACAACGTCGAGGTCATGAACCGTGAGGTAACCGGACTGGCTGCCTATGAGCTGGAGGTACGAAAACAAATCAAAGCAGGCAAATCGGAGGTTGAAGCCCACAAAGCTGGGATTCGTACAGGTCGTAATGCCATTGATAAGGCCCACTTTGATTACAGCATGGAGAACCGGGCACGACTGATGTCAGGCAATGTGGCTCGTGTGCTGCTGGCATTCAAGCAGTATTCACAGAATATGCTGTACAGGCTTTTCCGAGATGCTCACCAATCTTTCAACGGTACCCCTGAGGAGAAGGTGCTGGCACGTAGAGAGCTGACTGGGATTCTTGGAATGCACACCTTATTGGCCGGTGCTTCCGGGTTGCCATATCTCACGCTACCAGCTCTCTTTGATGCAATCACTCAGGCAGCCAATATCGGAGCACCAGAGGATGAGCCTTGGGACGCTGAAATCGAATTCAAGAACTGGTTAGCTGATAACTTTGGGACAGATACCACAGAAATGATCATGCACGGCATATTAAGGGGCGTTGTGCCGGCTGACATTAGCTCCAGAATTGAGCTGAACAACCTTCTGGCACGTGAGGATACCCGTGACCTCTCGGGACGCTCTGCAGCGCTTCTGTGGCTTGAGAGGCTGGCTGGTCCATCATTTGGTATCGCTGCTGGCGGTTTCGAGGCAGTTGATCTCTTCTCAAAGGGTGAGTGGGAACGTGGTTTTGAAAAGATGAGCCCAAAAGCCGTCAGAGATTTATTGAAGGCGGCTCGATATGCTGATGAGGGTCTATCCACCAAACAGGGTGTTAAGCAGCTGGATATGGAAACAGGTGATGTGATCAGTCAGGCAATAGGTTTCAATCCATCAAAGGTTCAACAAATGTATGAATCCAGGGGGGACATTCAGGAGTATAAGGACGCGATTGAGGGTACACGATCTGAGTTGAAGCAAAAGTGGATAGAAGCAATCAGCAGTGGTAACGGGGAGGCTACTAAGTGGATAAATGAGATCCAAGGTTTTAACCGGAGACATCCACACAGAACGATCAGCAGCAGGGAAAGAACATCCGCCCTCCAAGCATACCGTCAAGGTCAACAACAGATGATTGATGGCGTGAAGCTACCGGACACCCAGAAGTATCTCAGAGAGGCTGGTAGCTATGCCAACCTCTGATCCATCCTGAACCTGGACACGAAAAGAGGAATTCATAGATGTAACCCCCCCTTTGTACAAATGACCTGCCGTTTCACGAAAAGAGGAATAATTTCATATTGATGAGTACGCCGATTGGTATATTGATCAATATAAACACGCACGATAATTTGAGATTCCAGCTCTTCTTTCCCCCTTGGGCATTCCGGCCAGCGTGACCACCAATTCCGGGAAAAAACCCGAAATCAGTCACGATCAGCCAGAATGGACGGTCACGTTGGGCCGGAATACGCACCCCTCAGAGAAAACCCGCAAATCAACCACGTTGGGCTGAAATACGCACTACCTTCGAACGCACAACGTTATGAATATTGGGACATTGACAGCACACCAAAAAATATTAGAATGGTAATAGGCGTAAAGAGCATTCAAGAAGGGGTATCACCTGAAATTGGCCTCTCTGTGTGGACGGCAAGCCTTCAGGGGGCTTGTAGGTAGGACACGTAATGGTGGGCTCTGACCCATAATAAGCTAAAGAGTCGCTGCTACTACCTCCGGTTATATCTAGCGCACGGTCCCTATTCTGGTTCCGTGCGCAGATTTTCTCTCAAAAGCTGTAACCACAGAATAGAAGGTTTGATTGTCTCCGTCTCGCTGCTCCTCAAGGACAACGACACCCATGCTTGTTCGAACAACTGTCAATCTGTGCTTACCTCTCAGGCTGTTAAACTCACAATATATCGAGCACCTTGGCTTAATTATATCTGCAATAAATCGTGCTACATCCTCAACAGTTTCATAGCCGTTTTTCTGCAGATGGCATTTGTGTTCAACCCATATATGGGCTGCACCAAATCCTTTGTTTGGACCGTTATGCCTGCCTTGGCGTAGCTTAATTTCACCTTCTTCAAATATATAACCGCTGTGTTCGATATGAGGAACTACACCAAAGCTGTATTCCTCAGTATTAGGGTTAAGTAAGAAGGCATTTTTCCCCATGGCGGCGCGATTATAACAGCTCAATACTATGCCCTATCTCTTTCCATAACTGATAACATCAAAGTATGGATATAGAAAACTGTGACGACTGCAATGGCCGAAAGGGACTCGCCTCTGGAGGGACCACGATACACTCCATCCGGGACGTAACTCGTCTGCTGGGAGTATCCTACAGGACGTTCCAGCGCCAGATAGCTCGTAACCGCTGTGCAGGGATGTGCCAATGTAAAGCGACACAGGCAACTATAGAGGCTCTTACAATACTATAACGGCTTATCTTTCCTCATTCAGTAGATTTCATTTTCCACCCTCTAGCAACCGGAGAAATTGGTCAATTTCCTCAAGAGCGTAGATGATAGTCTCTCTCGACTCGTAAACTTCGTGGATTTGACGGCTGTTCAGGGTATGAAGCTCCTCCATTACCTCATCAAATGACAAATCATCAATAGCACTAAGTTTGAGTGAAGCATCCGTCAACAGTTGGAGCACCCCATGCTTGCTCATTGACGCTTGGGACGGCGACAGATGGCTGTTTCTGTTGAACGTTAGCTTGACAACATTACTGTTATTTTTCTTCATTCTTATACTTTTTAATTGACAGCCATGGTGCGTTCCGGATATTCCCTAAATGTCTGAACTTTGCCATCAAACTCAAATATTTCAGAGCGCCAGCCAATTTCACCCATTCTATTTTTGAGAACACCAATCTCAACATCATCATTTTGGGTCTTATGCAAGAATATTGCAGCATCACAATCTTGCTCAATATTTCCACTATCACGTAGATCTGAAAGCACTGGTCTACGCCCATCCTTCTCTGCTCCACGATTCATCTGAGACAAGGCTACAATCGGCATATCCAGTTGCTTGGCAAGCTTCTTCAGACGGCGAGACACCTCCCCAAGCCCATCATTACGGTTCCGGCTCTTGTCGCTGTACTCCACCAGACCGATATGATCCACAATTGCCAACTGAATCTTCCCCTCACGCCTCCAACGGGTGATACGGGAGCAAACGGCGTCAAGACTATAGCTATCATCATCAACGAACAGAGGAAGCTCTGAGAGCTTCTGACCTGCTTTGAAGGCATCATCAAAAAAACGCTCATACCCTCGTGAGATCCCGCTGATATTGGCCTGCCCAAAGTGGGAAATCCATCGTCTACCAATCTCTGATGCATCAATCTCCAAGGAACAAACACCAACTCCAAACCCGGCACGCGCAGCAGTAACAGCCGTTTGCTGAGAAAGTGCTGTCTTTCCACATCCAGGGCGAGCGGCAACGATGTAAAGCCTTGAACCATCAATTCCGCCCATCGCACGATTCAGTGACTCCAAAGCCCACGGGGCGCCATTGGTACCATTTTTCTCACGCTGTTCACGGGCATCATCCATGGAGTGAAGAGCATCACGGATGACATCACTGGCAGTATAATCATTGCCTGAATGTCGCTCACCAGCCGCCAGCTCTGCATCCAGCCAAGCTGATACCTCATCAGGTGATTCGCTCTGCAACTTCTCCACGGCCTTTTGATAGGCCACCACTGTCTTCTGTCTGTCTATGTGGGTTCGCAGAGCCTCAGCATAATGCCTGACATTATCAGGCATCCCAACCACCTCCTTGTGCAATTTCAAGAGGTACTGTTGATCAACACCCTGTTCAACGAGCATCACCACATCAACTGCTTCACCATCCGCAACTGCTTTTTGAATGAGCCGGTAACAGGCTCCCCCCCATGCTCCCTGAAACTCATTTGCCAACAGCAACCCCTCAAGCTCCAGAATGCGTCCAGGCTCTCTCAGCAAAGCAGAGATAATGGAATTTTCCAAGTACGCAACATTAGTCTGCTTATTCATAGCCCGACACCTCCATCAACTGACATTGCGCGGTCTGAGGAGCTATGCTGAGGAGTAGCAGGGTTTGCACTGGCTGCAAAACCCTCAATTTTTTCTGCATTACGCAATATCAATCCAAGACCATCATAACGTTTCTGCTGTGGATTGCTCCCCATGTTGTAAGACGTTTTTGAACATCCAACAATTGCATCTTTCAAAGTATCGACTGCATAATTTTTCAGTGCATTTCGAATAATTCTTGATCTATCACTATCAAGCACTGCTCTTGGATGATTCATTACCTCCTGCCAAAATTTGAAAACCTCCTTAACATCATTGGTCTGTTCTTTTGGATTGTTACCTAAATCCTGCAAACCACTCGCAAATCAAGTAGAGAAAAGGCAGACTCC
>CAYFOU010000188.1:0-5646 GCA_964344805.1 uncultured Piscirickettsiaceae bacterium
CGGCCAGCTCCAGCAGGTGGGTGGCGTAGAGGTATTCGCGGTCAAACGGGGGGTCCTTGCGCATCAGGATTACATCCAGCTCGCTGAGGGCGAGGGTCTGTTGCTCTCCCAGTGTGTACCAGTGGTTGAGGTCGTCGAAGACCTGTAATTGGTGGGTATTGGCCTGCACCACACCCTGAGCCAGAAAGAGGTCGCCCATCTCCATATAGTGGAGCGACCAGCCGCGTCGCTGTGCCTCCAGCAGCATTGCCAGACTGCTGTCCTTGTGGGGGGGGATCGCCTGAATCGGGTCCATCACGATACCGAGTCTAACCATCATTTTCTCCAATCACTTCATGGATTTCGCGGGCCGCCGCCAGCATCGCCAGTCGTGCAATCACCCCGTAGGCGTAGAAGCGGTTGGGCTCGGCATCGGGCTCGCGGCTCTGGTCGGGCAGATTGAGCGGGTTGGCAAAGGCGAGCGGCTCGAAGTGCATCCCTGGTGCATTGAGGTTCTCATTGGGGCCGCGTGCGGTGTGGACGCGGTAGAAGCCGCCGATCACGTGGTGGTCCATCATGTAGACCACCGGCTCGGCCACCGCCTCCTCGTCGCCAAGGGTCTCGAAGGTATAGACCCCCTCCTGGATGATGACGTCGGAGACCGATTGGCCCCCCTTGCTCTTTGCCATCTTGTTGCGCTGTTTGCGGTTCAGTTCGTGGATCTCGTCGGCGCTGTGGATGGTCATGATCCCCATGCCGTAGGTGCCGGCGTTGGCCTTCACCAGTACAAACGGAGGGCGGTCCACATTGTACTGGTCATACTTTTTCTGGATCTCACCGAGCAGGTGGTCGACATGGGCGGCGAGGCACTCCTCCCCCTCACGGTTCTTGAAGTCGATCTCGCCGCAGGTCTCAAACAGGGGGTCGATCAGCCAGGGGTCGATCTTGAGCTGTTTGGCAAACTCCTGGGCAACCTGGCTGTAGTGTTCGAAGTGGTCCGACTTTCTGCGCTCCCCCCAGCCCAGCTCCAGTGGCGGCACGATCGACTGGTCAATACCCTGCAGGATCTCCGGGGTGCCATCGGAGAGATCGTTGTTCATCACCACAATACAGGGGTGGAACAGGGAGCTATCGGTGTTCTTCAGTTGCAGGTGTTCCTCGTTGCGCACCACTGGCTCCAGCGTGACCTGACTCCCGGATGGCAGCTCAATCTCCTCTGCTGATTCCAGCTCCTCAATCAAAGAGCCGATACGGGCGTTGAAACCGGCGTGCTGGAGGATGCGCTGCAGGGTGGCCAGACTCTCCAGATAGAACAGGTTGCGGGTGTGGTTCTCCGGGATGATCAGTACGTTGCAGGCGGTGGGGCAGATGCGCTCAATGGCGTTCTGGATCGCCTGTACCGAGAGCGGGAAGAAGGCGGGATTGAGGTTGTTGAAACCGGCAGGGAAGAGGTTGGTATCGACCGGGGCGAGTTTGAAACCGGCGTTGCGCAGATCGACCGAGGTGTAGAAGGGGGCCGGGGTCTGCTGCCATTGACTGCGGAACCAGGTCTCGATTTCGGCCTGCTGGGCCAGCAGATGGCTCTCGATCTCCAGCAGAGGGCCGGTCAGTGCAGTGGTGAGGTGAGGGACGTGTGTGGTTTGCATGGTTTTCCGTGATTATAGGTCGCCCCAGAGTAGCTGCAGGGCGGTCAGTGTGGCAACGGCGGCGGTCTCGGTACGCAGTATGCGGGGGCCGAGCTGTACCCCCTGCCAGCCATTGGCTTCGGCGTTCTCGATCTCCTGATCCGATAGCCCCCCCTCAGGGCCGATCAGGACAGAGACCGGTGATTCAGGTTGAGGCTGTTCGCCCAGCCCGGTGGAGGCGGTCGGATTGAGCAGAAAGCCGATTGTGGGGGAGGGTGGAGACAGCGTGTGGAGCGCCTGTGGTGGATGGAGGATGGGCAGGCGGTTGCGTCCACTCTGCTCGCAGGCGGCGATGATCACACCGTGCCAGTGCTCCAGCTTCTTCTGCAGCCGTTTCGGCTCCAGTTTGACCACCGTGCGTTCGGTAAACAGCGGGGTAATGGCGCTGACCCCCAATTCGGTGGCTTTCTGCATCACATGGTCCATCCGCTCTCCCTTGGAGATTCCCTGGAATAGATGGATCGAGAGTGGGCTTTCAATATTGTGTGCGGTGGCCTCTCCCAGAGTTGCGCTGACCTGTTTGCGCTCGACTTGCTCCAGTGTCGCTGGAAATTGGACACCACTGCCATCAAACAGGGTGATTTCAGCCCCCTTTTTCAGTCGTAGTACCTGAGCCACATGGCGGTGTGTGCCCCCGTCGAGGGTCACCGTGGAGTGGGGGGTGAGCGGGGTGGAGCTGTAGATTCTCGGGTTCGACATGGTTGCGCCGGATTATAGTTGATTTCAGATAGGGTATTGAGAAACGGAATAAAAAGTCTGTTGGGGTATTGGAAAGATGGATAGTGGTGGGAGGAAGGGTGAGATATTCAAGAAAATTTCGATATGACTCTATAGAGGTAAATTTTTTTCGTAATTTTACAAAAAAGTAACACTTTCGGGTTGCTTCTATCTATATTACCGAATTATAATGAAGTCACTGAGCTGATCTGCGCGGCGCTACCCTCCTCCTCAGGCGCCCAGATCATTTAAGGCTCGATTGACAGGCTCTTTTCCCCCAATTTAAAGACCTGTCGCGCCGGTTTGGACTTCCCCCGTTCAAACCGGCATTTTTTTGTCTGCTATCCAGCTTATCTCCTGAAATCCGCCACTTCCGCGTTAGAAAATGATCATTTACCCACGTAAACTCACATTTTCTGCCTTGAATTGACGAATTTCAGGAGCAATCTGAATAGCAGAAATAAAAAGAGCTTGGTTTCTAACGAGTTGGTTTGCCGTCCAGGCTGATTTCGTTCTTCTCTTTCTGATACTGCTGAATTCCCTCGACCCCCTTCTTTTCGATCCAGCGGTCGAGTTTATTTCTGTGGCCGATCAGCTCCATCTGAGGCACGCCGAAGCCGCAGGAGCTGTGGACCAGGTCGACGGTGAGGTCGAAGATCTGTCGAGCCCCATCGTTTTTGGGGAAGTGGGTGTAGGCGGCTTCCCACTCGGGTTGGTCGGGGTAGATCGCCGTGGCGGTGCCGTAGGTGCGAAGAATCAGCGGAGATTCATCGAAGGAGCAGAACATCAGGGTCATGCGCTCATCTTCGAGCAGATGGGCGGCGGTTTCGTTGCCGCTGCCGGTGAGGTTGAGCCAGAGAATGCGGTTTGGGCCCAGTACCCGTAGCGAGTCATACCCCTTCGGTGAGAGGTTGATGTGCCCCTCCTTTGGCGCGGTGGCGACGAAGTAGAGGGGCTGTTTCTTGATAAATTCGATATGAGTAGGCTCCAGTGCCTCGAATTTTTGTCCCATTACACTTCCTCAAGATCGAGATTCTGGTAGACCTGCAGGGTCGCGGCAGACTGGTTCATGGTGTAGAAATGGATCCCCGGTGCCCCTGCGCTGAGCAGATCCTGACAGAGGCGGGTGGTCACCTCGAGTCCGAATGCACGCAGCGATTCGGTGTCATCGCGGTAGGCGATCAGTCGCTCGCGAATCCAGCGTGGGATTTCGGCACCACACATCTCGGAGAAGCGGGCGAGGTTGGTGTAGTTGGTGATCGGCATGATGCCGGGCACGATTGGTAGATCCAGCCCCATCATTGCGCAATCCTCATTGAAGCGGAGGTAGGCGTCGATGTTGTAGAAGTACTGGGTGATGGCACTGTCGGCACCGGCCTCGACCTTGCGTTTGAAGTTCTGCAGATCGGTGAAGGCGTCCGGGGCCTGGGGGTGGAACTCGGGGTAGGCGGCCACCTCAATATGGAAGTGGTCTCCAGTCTCCTGGCGAATAAACTCAACCAGTTCGTTGGCGTAGCGGAAGTCGCCGCTGGCCCCCATGCCGGAGGGCATGTCGCCGCGTAGCGCCACGATGCGGTGGATGCCCTGCGCCTTGTACTGGTTGAGGATGTCACGAAGTTCATCGCGGGTCGAGCCGATGCAGGAGAGGTGGGGGGCGGCTTCGATCCCCTGCTGGTGTACCGCCATTACTGCCTCGTAGGTTCCTTCCTGGGTGCTGCCACCGGCACCGAAGGTAACGGAGGCGTAGGCAGGCTGGATGGCCTCAAACAGGGTCTTCTGGGTGGCTTGTAGTTTTTCGCTGCCCACTTCGGTCTTGGGTGGGAAAAACTCCAAACTGAATTGTGGTGTGGTCTCGTTCATGACGGGTGATCCTATTTTATCTCTATCCAAAATACAAAGCCGCCATAGGGCGGCTTTGTATCAGTGCTGATGGGTTAACCGCTTAGTAACGATAGTGCTCAGGCTTGTAGGGACCTGCGACGGGTACGCTGATGTAGTCGGCCTGCTCCTGGGAAAGCTCAGTCAGGTTGGCACCGATCTTCTCCAGGTGGTGGCGCGCCACCTCCTCGTCGAGATGCTTCGGCAGGGTGTAGACCTTGTTCTCGTAGTTGCCATCCTGATTGAACAGCTCCATCTGTGCCAGGGTCTGGTTGGTGAATGAGTTGGACATTACAAAGCTGGGATGGCCGGTGGCGCAACCCAGGTTCACCAGACGGCCCTCGGCCAGCAGGATGATCTTGTTGCCGCTGGGCAGGGTGATGTGATCCACCTGTGGCTTGATGTTCTCCCACTCATACTGGCGCATGTTGGCGACGTCGATCTCGTTGTCGAAGTGGCCGATGTTGCAGACGATGGTCTCATGCTTCATCTGTACCATGTGGTCATGGGTGATGACGTTGAAGTTGCCGGTAGCAGTAACGAAGATGTCACCTTGTGCAGCGGCATCATCCATAGTCACCACGCGGTATCCCTCCATTGCCGCCTGCAGTGCGCAGATTGGATCGATCTCGGTGACCCATACGGTGGCACCGAGGCCGCGCAGGGACTGTGCGCACCCCTTGCCGACATCACCGTAGCCGAGTACCACGGCGATCTTGCCAGCGATCATCACGTCGGTGGCGCGTTTGATGCCGTCAACCAGTGACTCACGGCAGCCGTAGAGGTTGTCGAACTTGGACTTGGTGACCGAGTCGTTGACGTTGATGGCCGGGAATGGCAGTTCACCGGACTCCTCCATCTGGTAGAGACGGTGTACGCCAGTGGTGGTCTCCTCGGTTACACCCTGTACCCCTGCTAGCTTGGTGGAGTACCAGTTTGGACTTTCGGCCAGTGTCGCCTTGATTGAGGCGTAGAGGACGGTCTCCTCTTCACTGCCGGGGTTGTCGAGTACGGAGAGATCTTTCTCCGCCTTGGCGCCGAGGATCAGCAGCAGGGTGGCGTCACCGCCATCATCCAGAATCATGTTGGGACCACCGCTCTCGGTCTTGTCTCCCCACTCCATGATCTTGTGGGTGTACTGCCAGTAATCCTCCAGTGACTCCCCTTTGTAGGCGAAGACCGGGATATCCTGATCGGCAATCGCCGCAGCGGCGTGGTCCTGCGTGGAGTAGATGTTGCAGGAGGCCCAGCGCACCTCGGCACCCAGTGCGGTCAGGGTCTCGATCAGTGCGGCGGTCTGGATGGTCATGTGTAGTGAACCGGCGATGCAGGCCCCCTTCAATGGCTTCTCTTCGCCATACTTTTCGCGTAGCGCCATCAGGCCCGG
>CAYFOU010000189.1:0-5619 GCA_964344805.1 uncultured Piscirickettsiaceae bacterium
CTGTAGCGCCATCTCCTGCTCCAGCCGATTCTCGTCGGCCTGCTCCAGAAACTCCTCCAGCCGCTCGCGCATCTTTTGACGGGTCTGCTCGATCACCTTCGGCATCTCCACCTTGGCCTGTTCCACCAGTGGGCGCAGGGCATCACAGCGTTGCTGGATCATCTCCTTCAGTCGCTCTCCCTCACGGGCACGGGTATCGACCAGCTCCTGTACCGTCTCCTTGAACAGCGCCAGTGCCTGTTGCTGGATGGTGGCGGTATCGATCCCTTCAGCCTGAATTACACCGGGCCAGGCCAGTACCTCCATCGGGTTGACGCGGTCCGGGTTGTCGATCAGATGGGCTACCGTCTTCGCTGCCTGCGCCACCTTCCGGGCCAGCGCCTCATCGACCTCGACATTGCTGTTGCTGGCGGAGGGGGAGAAACGTAGACCACACTCCACCTTGCCGCGTGCCAGCTTGTTGCGGCCGATTTCACGCGCCTTGTTCTCGATTGGGCGTAGATCCTCCGGCAGGCGCAGGAACATCTCCAGATAGCGGTGGTTAACGGCGCGGATCTCCCAAGCGAGGCTCCCCCACTCGGCCTGAAGATCTTTGCGTGCAAATGCAGTCATACTCTGAATCATGGATGGAACCTTATTGTTGATTGCTGGATAATCCCCCGATTGAATGGAATAGAGTATACAAGGAGTAGAGCGATGCGACCCAGTAAAAGAGCCCCCGATCAGATGCGTGAGATCAAGATCACCCGCAACTACACCAAGCATGCCGAGGGATCGGTGCTGGTGGAGTTTGGCGATACCAAGGTGATCTGCACTGCATCGGTAGAGGATCGCATTCCGCGCTGGCTCAAGGGGCAGGGCAAGGGATGGGTCACCGCCGAGTATGGCATGTTGCCTCGCTCTACCGGCAGCCGCATGGGGCGTGAGGCGGCCCGTGGCAAGCAAGGGGGGCGCACCATGGAGATCCAGCGGCTGATCGGTCGTTCACTGCGTGCAGCAATCGATCTGCAGGTGCTGGGGGAGCAGCAGATTACGGTTGATTGTGATGTGATTCAGGCTGATGGCGGTACCCGTACCGCATCGATCACCGGTGGTTTTGTTGCATTGAGTGATGCGATCCACCTGATGGAGAAGGGGGTGGTGAAGAAGAACCCGATTGTGACCCAGATCGCCTCGGTCTCTGTCGGTGTCTATAACGGTACGCCGGTTCTTGATCTTGATTATGCCGAGGACTCCAGTGCCGAGACCGACATGAATGTGGTGATGAATGGTGAAGGCCAGTTTATCGAGGTACAGGGCACCGCCGAGGAGGCACCGTTCAGCATGGAGGAGATGCAGCAGATGCTGGGGCTGGCGCAGAAGGGAATCGCCGATCTGATTGAGCACCAGAGTGAGGCGCTGAAATGAGCCGAGTCGTTTTAGCCACAGGCAATAAAGGCAAGGTACGCGAGCTGGGTGCACTGCTGGCCGACTTCGAGATGGAGGTGGTGCCGCAGACCGAGTTCAATGTGGAGGAGGTGGAAGAGACCGGCCTCACCTTTGTCGAGAATGCGATTCTCAAGGCGCGTGGTGCATCGGCTCAGACCGGCCTGCCCGCGATTGCCGATGACTCGGGCCTGGAGGTGGATCACCTCAAGGGGGCACCGGGGATCTACTCCGCCCGCTATGCCGGTGAAGGGGGGAATGATGGGGCCAACAATGTGAAGCTGTTGAAGGCGCTCGATGGGGTGCCCGAGGCGGAGCGCACCGCACGCTTCCAGTGTGTGATGGTCTATATGCGCCATGAGAATGATCCGGTGCCTCTGATTGCCCAGGGGAGTTGGGAGGGGCATATCCTCGAAGCACCGCAGGGAGAGAATGGCTTTGGCTATGATCCGGTCTTCTTTGTACCCGAAGAGGGGTGTAGCTCGGCGGAGCTGGCGCCCGAGGTGAAGAACAGCATGAGCCATCGCGGCAAGGCGCTTCAACAACTGGTGAAGCTATTACAGGGCTAAGCTTTACTGCAGCGATTCCGCTGTCGCTCTATATCCATCTGCCGTGGTGTGTGCAGAAGTGCCCCTATTGTGACTTCAACTCACACGCTACGGCGCAACCTCCTTTTGGCGAATATGTCGATGCCCTGCTGAGAGATCTCGAATCTGAACTGCCGGGGGTGTGGGGGCGGCCAGTACGTTCCATCTTTATCGGGGGAGGCACCCCCAGCCTCTTCCCAGATCAGGAGATTGCACGGCTGCTCTCCGGCATCCGAGCCCGACTGCCACTGATCTCCGACCCGGAGATCACGCTGGAGGCCAACCCCGGTACTGCCGATCAACACTACTTCAATGGTTATCGAGAGGCCGGGGTCAATCGTCTCTCCATCGGTGTGCAGAGTTTCAACCGTGACCATCTGCAGCAGATCGGGCGTATCCACAACGATGAGGAGGCGCTGCAGGCGGTGGCAATGGCGCGACAGGCGGGATTTGAGCGTATCAATCTGGATCTGATGTTTGGGTTACCTCATCAACAGCCGGAACAGGCGCTGGCCGATCTGCAACAGGCCGTTGAGCTGGATGTGAGCCACCTCTCCTGGTATCAGCTAACGATGGAGCCTAATACCCTATTTGGTCACACCCCACCGCCACTGCCGGATGATGAACAGATCTGGGAGATGCAGCAGGCGGGGCAGAGGCTGCTGCAACAGGCGGGGTTGGGGCAATATGAGATCTCTGCCTATGCCCGTTCGGGGGAGCAGTGCCAACACAACCTCAACTACTGGCGCTTCGGGGATTATCTTGGCATTGGTGCCGGTGCCCATGCCAAGATTACCCATGTTGCAGAGGGCACCATTACCCGCACGGCACGTCACCGCAGCCCGGAACGCTATCTGCAGCATGCGGGTACCCCTGAAGTGGAGAGCAGCTGCCATATTCTGGAAGCGGATGAGCTGCCGTTGGAGTTCATGATGAACCGGCTGCGCCTGATGGAGCCATTCTCCATCCGCCACTACCGGGAGCGCACCGGAGTTGATTGGAAATGGGTCGAGGCTGCCGTTGATGAGGCGCTGGAGCGGGGGCTGTTGCAGCGGAATGAGGATCAGATCTCCACCACTGAGCAGGGGAGGAATTTTCTCAATGATCTGCTGGAGCTGTTCCAGTAACCATTAGGACTGTTAACATAAGCGACTCAATTGGGATGCAGGGGGACAAGATGTCAAAGGTATTGTTGGTTGAAGATGATGATGTGGTGCGGGAGCTGGTACGCCGGATTCTGGAGAGCGAGGGGTACCAGATCATCGAGCAGATGGATGGCAGTGGCACGCTGGAGGCGATTACCCGGGAGAAGCCAAAACTACTGTTGACTGATATTGTGATGCCCAACCAGGAGGGGCTGGAGACCATCCGCATGGTACGGGCAGAGTTTCCTGATCTGCCGATTATCGCCATCTCTTCACATGGGCTCTATCTGGAGATGGCTGAGTCGATCGGTGCCAACGGGTCGATCGAGAAACCGATTGAGGCGTGGGAACTGCTCAATCTGGTTGATGAGGTGATGGCTTAGTTGTCGTGTGCGGTGCGGCTATCGGAGGGGGCCTGCTCCCGATCTGTAAAGCCGTAGTCACGACACACCTCGGCCACCCGTAGCTGATAGTCGGTAAAGACACCACCCCGCCCCTTGGCCTGCGCCAATCGGTGAGACTCCAGATTTCTCCAGGTCTCAATTGCCGCCTCATCACGCCAGAAGGAGAGGGAGAGGATCTTCCCCTTTTCCACCAGACTGGAGAAGCGCTCAATGGAGATAAAACCGTCGATCTGCTCCAGTTGGGGGCGCAGCTCTGCAGCAATTTCCAGATACTCATCCATTTTTTCTGCGGCTGGGTAGACCTCAAAAATCACTGCAATCATCGGCTTCTCTCTGTTGTATGGTTTCAAGGCTCTGGGTCACTCACTGTGTAGACAGTTTGTGCAGCACGGCCCCGATTTGGGTTGATAGCCCATTACACTACCACGCACATCGATATCAAAGTGACAACATTGGTCAAACAGCTTTCTCAATTGGCTGCGCCCTCGCTGGGCTCTTGATTTGACTGTGGAGTAGGGGATGCCCATCTCCTTTGCCAATGCCTTTTGTGACCGCCCCTCCAGCTCAATGGCTGTCAGGATCTGTCGGTACTTTTCAGGAAGCTGATCAATAAATGGTTGAATGCATTGGCCCAGCGTCTCGTATGCCGGGGTATCCTGATGGGGTTGCTCGAGTGAATGCAGCAGTGACTCCATCTCTTCGATGGGTTGGGTTTGCTCTTGCCCCGATTTGCGGTAGTGGTCATTGATGACATTACGAGCGATACGAAACAGCCATGCAGCAATGTGTTGTTGATCTTTGAGGGTGTGCAGATTCTGGTAACTCTTGATCAGCAGCTGCTGTGTCAGTTCATCGGCACAATCATGATCTGCCACACGAGTGGCAATAAAGCGGTGAAGTTGCTCTCCGAATTGAGCCCATATCTGTTCAATATCCACCATTACTCCTCAATTCAACGGCCCTTTTTCACCACTATAGACGTGTAGATTGGCAAAAAGATTCATTTTTTTGCGTCTTTCCCTGTCGTGCAGCGTCTTGTTAGAGGGCAACGTAATTTGTGATACAACATGAGGAACAGTACGATGAAAGAGATCATGACAATACCCACCCCCTCCTGTGATTGCCACTGCGGCTCCGGGCAGCGTCTGGCAGAGATCCCCTGTCCGCTATGTGATCGGGCTGGGGTTACGGTAAAGAGTATTACTCCCCAACATACCCTGAAGAGGGCGGTAGCGGCTTCACTGGAACCTGATCATGTCTACCATTTTTGTGAAAACCCGGATTGTGATGTGGTCTACTACAGTGGGAATGATAGTCGGGTGTTTACTACAGAGGTGCTGAAGAATCGGGTAACGATCAAAGATGAATCCCCGGAGACGCCACTCTGCTACTGCTTCAAGGTGTTGAAAAAGCAGGTGCTGGAAGAGATTGCACGGACCGGTACTACCGATGTCTATCAGACCATTCAATCCAGAATGAAGCCGGGACAGAGCTGTTTCTGTGAAAAGTCCAACCCCAGAGGGGATTGCTGTACTGCAGATATCGCCCACTGGCTGGAGGCACAGGGAGTGGTGGTGAACAGGGAGATGTAGTTGGCAATCTCAAGGTTCGTTTGTTGGACTCTTCTGTACTATAGTCGTTGTGTAACCAATATTCCGGGAGCAGTGATGCGTGCTTTCCAACGACTGATCCAGTGGCTCAGGGAGAAGCTTTCAAGGCGGAAACCGACCTCCCGAGGTGCGTTGTCCGAAGAGGAGATCGAGGCGATTGCCAGCCGCATGAAGCTTGATTCGGAGCGCCATCGCAAGCGCTAGTACTCGAGCAACATTGTATTGACGGGTACAGAATCACACACAGCGTTCAAGACAAGGCGCAGCCATGCAGGCATAGCCATTCTATGTCAAATGGCTGTAACGCAGTATTGGGCGCTGTGTGTGGTTCCCTTCGGGCGGGCGGAAAACGGTTGGCTGCTGTGTTACCAGCCTGCGGCTGTTCGGGGCGGATGTCCTCACTTGAATTGGCTACGGCCAGTCCTGCATTCGTCCGCCTTGCAGCCAA
>CAYFOU010000190.1:0-5612 GCA_964344805.1 uncultured Piscirickettsiaceae bacterium
GAACGATGAAATATGCCGGTTAGTCCTGCATTCGTCCGCCTTGCAGCTCACCCTATTCAGACTTGCTGTGACTATTAAACTAACGCTATTGGAGTACTTTTATTTTACCGTATCTCGTCGCCACTGCGCCGGACGCATCCCCATCAAATAGAGAATCGAGAAATAGATCGCAGCTGCAACAGCAATTACTCCACCCAACAGTCCGATGCGGTACCAGAGCACCTGATCGAGCCAGCCAACAAACAGTGTATTGCTCCAATAGAGGAAGAGAGACATCGCTCCCAGCGCTACCATCACTTGCAGCCCATGACGCCCCCACCCCTGCAGCGGCGCATAGACCTCTCGCTGTCGCAGCCCTCGATAGAGCAGCCACGCATTGAGCAGAGAGGAGGCCGCTGTCGCCAACGCCAGACCGGCATGCGGTGCACGATACTCCTCCAGCACCATCAGCCCAACAAAGAGGATATTCAACGCCATATTGGCAACCATCGCGACAATACCGTACTTGACCGGAGTGCGGGTATCCTGACGTGAGAAGTAGCCGTTGATCAGCACCTTGACCAGAATAAAGCCGACCAGCCCCAGCGAATAGGCCATCAGGCTGACCGTCGCCATATCGACATCATGGGCACCGAACTCACCGCGCTGAAACAGCAACGAGAGCATCGGCTCCGCCAGCAGAAAGAGGCCCACACTGGCCGGTAGCGCAATCAACACCACCAGTCGCAGTGCCCAATCGAGGGTCTGGTTAAAGGCTTGATGATTCTCTTCGGCAAATTGCCCGGAGAGTTTGGGCAGAATCACTGTGGAGAGTGCAATTCCAAATACTCCCAATGGAAACTCCATCAGACGATCGGAGTAGTAGAGCCACGACATGCTACCGGCAGCAATCAGCGAGGCGATCACCAGATCGAGCAGCAGATTGATCTGCGCCACCGAGGCCCCGAACAGGGTCGGAATCATCAGCTTGATGATCTTGCGCACCCCGGAGTCGTGCCAGCTGAATCGAGGACGCGGCAGCATCCCCAATTTCAGCAACGCCGGGAACTGGAACAGCAGCTGTACCACTCCACCAATCAGCACACCCCAAGCCAGCGCAGTGACCGGCACCTCCATCATCGGGGAGAGCCAGATGGCAGCAGCAATCAGCGAAAGATTGAGAAAGACCGGGGTCACCGCCGGAATGGCAAAGCGGCTGTAGGTATTAAGAATACCACCCGCAAATGCCGTCAGCGAGATTAGCAGCAGATAGGGAAAGGTGATGCGCAGCATATCGCTCGCCAGCTCAAAGCGGTCGCTCTCCCCAACAAAGCCGGGAGCGAAAAGCATGATCAGCAGCGGCGCCCCCAGCACACCGGCAATGGTCACCAGAAACAGGATGCCTCCCAGCGTACCGGCCACCGCATCATTCAGTTGCCGCACCTCCTGTTCCGAACCCTGCTTTCGCTTCTCCGAGAGCACCGGCACAAAGGCTTGGGAGAAGGCCCCCTCGGCGAACAGCCGACGCAGGAAGTTGGGGATCTTGAAGGCGACCACAAAGGCATCCATCATCCCCCCGGCGCCGAAGTAGCGCGCAAAGACAATATCCCGCACCAACCCCAGGACACGAGAGAGCGAGGTCATCAGGCCGACAACCAGCGTGGATTTCAACAGTTTATGGCTCAAAACAAGGTATTGGGTGGAATAATTGGTATTATTTACATCATAACAATTGACACTCTCCAATAAAACGAAGAAAATACGCGGCTCATTTTTGAACACTGTTGTACTAAACGATTATTTTCTCAGGAGAGAACCTTGGCAAATTCACCACAAGCTCGCAAACGTGCCCGTCAGGCGGACAAGAGACGCGCTCACAACCAGAGCCGCCGTTCCATGATGCGCACCAGCCTGAAGAAGGCACTGGCTGCCATTGAATCCGGCAACCGTGAAGAGGCAGAGGCTCTCTACAAGAGCGCATCTTCTGCACTTGACATTGCTGCGAAGAATGGCCTGATCCACCGCAACAAGGCTGCTCGTCACAAAAGCCGCATGAATGCCAGCATCCGCGTGATGTAAGTTGCGGTAACACTCGCTACAGAGAGGAAAGGCCGATCCACTGGATCGGCCTTTTTTATGCCTGCCTCCCGTTACCCTCCAAAGTAGTAACGGACAAAGGTTGGATATGCCATCTCACCTTGCTGCAATAGTGCGTTTACCAACTCCGGTCTCCCTTTGGTCACCAACAGCAAAGCCTTGACCGCATTTCTTCTGGCATTTCTCAAATACTGCACATCCAGCCCCAACAAGCGGATGGTGTATTCCGCCCTGCTCTTTTCTACTGGCTCCATTCCTGTAGCAGGCAAGATTTGCCCACTCTCCTTATTGAATGAGAAATAGCCGGAGACATCAGCCTCTTCCAGTGGATTCAGAAAACGGGCCTCATCATGTTCATTCTCCTTTCTGTGACCACAGGAGTGGCGCTCCTCTTGCTCAGTTTCATCAACAGAACGCTCTGAGCACTGTTTTCCTCCACAGGAGACTGCAAGATTACTGTAATCAAAGCGCCTCTCTGGTCTCAAACTCTGAGGTACAACATGTTCCAGATGACTCTCATGGATACCTTTCAGATCAATTCTCGACTCACAGTAACAGCATAGCCCCTGCTGCTCCTGTTGAAGAATATGATCATGTGTCTCCTGTTTGCATGGGTTCTTGAACTCATTCCATGCAAATGTCTGATCCAGGCTTTCCGTCTCCACCGCAAAACACTCCGGTGGATCTCCCTTCACAATAGAGTGCATCAGGAAATCTTCCTCATCGCCTTCAGCAAGGCCATCTCCTGCAGAAACTGGGAATCACCACTCTCTCTATCCAGAATTTGCTGCAACAGCACCCGTGCCTCCTCACTCTCTTCACTACCTGACTCAATGTGCTGACGATACATCTGGTAGAGCTGCTGGTGATCCGATCGAGGGATCTCCGGAGCTCCCATCACTTCACTCAACACCGTGTTGACATCGACACCAGACGGAGGGTGATCCAAACGGACAGGAACAATCTTCCCTTCCCGTTTGACCAATGCGGTAATCTGCTGCCACGGTATATTGGCAATGATCTGCGGGGAATGGGTGGCTACAATAAACTGATTCCCTTTCCCGATATTGGCATAGATCTGCATAATCGTCTGCTGCCACTTGGGATGCAGCGAGATCTCCGGTTCATCGATCAGGATCAGTGAGTTCTGTGGATTCAAAATCATCAGGGAAACCACTCGACCATAGAGCTGCTTCTCCCCATCGCTCAACTGATCGATATAGACCGTTTCACCGGTTACCGTTTTGAACAGGGGACGATTGGTTCGGGTATCCAGCCCAGCCAGACGGGTAACAAAATCCGTATCGTGAAAGTAGCCGTTGAATTGATCAATCGCTTCCTGCTCTCTTGCCTTGGGATCACTCTGATGGCTTGCCCGCTCTCTGGAGATTACGAACTGATTGATAAAATACTCTGCCTGTCCCAGCATGGAGCCTTTATCCACCGTATTCAGAAATTGGTATTGCTGATTCAGCGTCGACAACTGCCTATATCCCAAGTCAATAAAGGCTGGGAGATATATCATTTTAGGAGAACTATCTTTTCCCTCCTGATACACGTTTGAATTCTTATAGAATTTACCAACAATTGAAACATGCTCATTATTCTTTTCGAAAGTAGGGGAGTGAAGAAAGCAATCTGCATTACTTTCATACCAGACTCTCAAACCGTTACCCAATTCAATGGAAACACCTGAGTCCTTGAACAATGAACTGCTGGCACCTTGAAAAGCTTGGCACAATAACAGAAGCACGGTGGTCTTACCTGCCCCATTCACCCCAGCAATCACATTGACTACATTCTCACCGTCCTCCGGCACTTGAAACTGTAGATCCAACGCTTCAAGAATCAGATACTTTCCGATATGCAATGAGCGTATATGGAACCGCAACTTGTCCTCTTGCGACAGCTCCTCCACTGTACTCCCCTGTTCACTCATCCCATTTACTCTCCTGCCACACTCATCTGACTAATCAGAACGGAGCCGGTCTGCACATTGCCTCGCCGATCAATATCACACCCCACCTCTGCAATCTGCGCAAACATCTCCTTGAGGTTGCCTGCAATGGTGATCTCCTCGACCGGATGGGCAATCTCCCCATTTTCAATCCAGAAACCGGTCGCACCTCGGGAGTAGTCACCGGTGACCATATTAACCCCCTGTCCCATCAACTCGGTCACCAGCACCCCCTGCCCCATCTCCCGGATCAGCTCAGCCTGACTCTTCTCTCCCTGGCTCATCCGCAGATTGCGCACTCCACCGCCATTGCCGGTGGTCTCCATACCGAGACGTCGGCCCGAGTAGCTGTCGAGCACATAGCTGCTCAACACCCCATCGGTAACAAAATTCTGCCGGCGAGTAGCCACCCCATCGCTGTCGAACGGCGCACTGGCGCTCCCCCGCTTCAGTCGCGGCTCCTCATAGACATTGACCCACTCCGGGAACAGTGGCTGTCCCAACTGATCGACCAGGAAGGAGGCCTTGCGATAGAGGGTTCCACCACGAATGGCTGCCATCAGATGGCCCAGCAAGCCGCCTGATATGGTGGCATCAAACAGCACCGGCACCTGACAGCTCTTCACCTGCCGCCCTCCCAGCCGGGCTACCGTGCGCTGTGCGGCATGACTGCCGACCGCTGCCGCATCTTCCAGTATCTGAGGGTCCCGGGCAGAGCTGTACCAGTAGTCACGCTCCATCTTGGATTGTCCCGGCTCCTGCGCCACTACCGCACAGCTCATTCCATGACGGCTGGTACTGTAACCGGCCAGGAAGCCGTGACTATTACCATAGACCCGTACCGAGTGGTGGCTGCTAACCGATCCACCATCCGAGTTGGTGATACGACTGTCATGATCCAGCGCTGCCTGCTCACACTCTTTTGCCAGCGCCACACTGGCCTCAACATCCACATCCCAGGGCAGATCCAGCTCCAGATCGGGGAATTCGGTGGCCAGTTTGTCTGGATCGGCCAGCCCTGCATATTCATCCTCTTCGGTATAACGGGCAATATCACAGGCTGCCTTGACCGCCGCCTGAACCGCCGCCTCGGAGAAATCACTGGTGCTCGCCGTCCCCTTGCGCTGTCCGAAGTAGACGGTAACGCCCATGCCTCGATCCTTATGGCGCTCGATGGTCTCCACCTCACCCATCCGAACGGTGGTGGAGTACCCCTCTTCGACATGGCTGCCCGCCTCTGCAGCAGTAGCTCCCTGTCGCTTCGCCTCATCCAGAATCTGCTGGGTCAGCTGCTCCAGTCTGTTCTGCTCATTTTGCTGTGCTGACTGACTCATACTGCGGTACCTCCGACGGTCAACTCACTCACCTTCAGCGAAGGCTGACCAACCCCCACCGGAACGCTCTGCCCATCTTTGCCACAGATACCAATACCGGCATCCAGCTCAAGATCATCCCCAACCATGGTGATCTTCGACATCACATCGGGACCATCACCAATCAGGGTCACACCACGCAGTGGCTGTTTGATCTCCCCCTTCTCCACCAGATAGGCCTCATTGGCGGAGAAGACGAACTTGCC
>CAYFOU010000191.1:0-5523 GCA_964344805.1 uncultured Piscirickettsiaceae bacterium
CACCTTGACCCGGGTATCGTTACCGAGAATCTCATCCCCCTTCTTGATCGCACCGATACGGCGAATATCGAGACGGACTGAACTATAGAATTTAAGCGCATTACCACCGGTGGTGGTCTCGGGGTTGCCAAACATCACCCCGATCTTCATACGGATCTGGTTAATGAAGATCACCAGAGTATTGGAGCGCTTGATATTGGCGGTGAGCTTGCGCAGCGCCTGCGACATCAGACGTGCCTGCAGTCCGACATGGGAATCCCCCATATCCCCCTCCAACTCCGCCTTCGGGGTCAGTGCCGCCACCGAGTCGATGACGATGATATCGACCGCACCGGAGCGTACCAGCATATCGGCAATCTCCAGCGCCTGTTCGCCAGTATCAGGCTGGGAGACCAGCAGATCATCAACATTAACCCCCACCTTGCCCGCATAGATCGGATCGAGCGCATGCTCGGCGTCGATAAAGGCGGCGGTACCACCCAGCTTCTGCATCTCGGATACCGCGTGCAGGGTCAGCGTGGTCTTGCCTGAGGACTCTGGACCATAGATTTCGACCACACGGCCGCGCGGCAGGCCACCAATACCAAGGGCAATATCGAGTCCCAGCGAACCGGTCGAGACCGCATCAAGCTCACGCTGGGCATTGTCATCACCCATGCGCATCACCGAGCCCTTGCCGAACTGCCGTTCGATCTGCCCCAGCGCTGCCTGTAGTGCCTTTTTGCGGTTGTCGTCCATAAGGTTTCTGTGTTGGCTTCCAAAAATGGGAAAGCGCGCGATTATCCCATAAAGATCAACCGCTACCTACCCTATTTTGTCAAATTCCAGCGCCCCAA
Source organism: uncultured Piscirickettsiaceae bacterium (assembly GCA_964344805.1). Lineage (GTDB taxonomy): Bacteria > Pseudomonadota > Gammaproteobacteria > Thiopontia. Next base: position 837 of record CAYFOU010000191.1, read on the forward strand.
CGGGTGGTACTCCACCCCCTGATCGGTAGAGACCGACTCCATCAACGAAAAGTGCTCCACCTCCCAGAGAATCGGAGCAACATGAGGCAATCCCTCCACCTCTTTCACCTTGCGCATCAGGGTGACATGGGGGCGATAGGGACGAGATTCCAGTTCCACGCCGCACTGCCGTTTCAGTGCGGTCTCCAGCCCCGCCTGCAGCGCCAACAGAGGGACCGGGGTAATCTGTGGTCCCATCCACAATGCTCGTGGCCGCTCCCAGTGGCCGAAATTGTCCAGCTGCAGAGAGAAAGGGGCCGTTTGCAGGGATTGAGCTACCTCAGTCAGCCCCTCCAATGCAGAATCCTCCATCCCCCCAAGAAATTGCAGCGTGAGGTGGAGATTCTCCTCAGGAACCGCCCGCCCCTGGTTAAGCTCTGCAAATCCCTGTTTCACCCGCTCAATGGCATCCCGCACCTCTGCAGGGGGCTCCAACGCGAAGAAGAGACGCCGTGATTTCATCGCTGCAACAGGCTGTTGAGCCCCTGTAGTGCCGCCACAACCGTCTGTGCTCGCACCGCATCACGATCCCCGTCGAACCGTTGCGATTCAAAATGGGAGAGACCATCCTTGCGCTGCCAACCCAACCAGACCAGCCCTACCGGTTTCTCTGCGCTACCCCCAGATGGACCGGCAATCCCGCTGACCGCAACCGCAATCTCGGCATGGCTGTTTTTCAGCGCTCCTGCCGCCATCTCCTGCACCGTGGCCTCGCTCACCGCACCATATTCATCCAAGGTCTGACGCTGTACCCCCAGCATCTCCTCCTTGGCCTCATTGGAATAGGTGACAAAACCGCGCTCGAACCAGGCCGTGCTACCTGCCGGGTCGGTCAGTGACTTGGCGATCCAGCCTGCAGTACAGGACTCCGCGGTCGCCACTCGCCATCCCCTATCGATCAATGCCTTGGAGAGCAGCGCCGTCTCGGTCTCAATTTCAATCAACATCACCTCTCCTATTAAATTTGCTTTTCATCAACAACAATCCTGTCTACTATATATAGTTATTAAGAACCGGGGCTGTGCAGGGGCCAGAGGGGTGACAATCGGGGGAACCACCGAGCCATGCAATATACGCTAGAGAAGAGCCCGTTTCTACTGATTACCATACTGATCGCAGTGGTACTGGGCAGTATCAGCACCACCATCTATGTACTCTATGAGGCCGCCTATCAGGAACAGAAGGAGCGGCTGATCGAAACCGTCACCAGCCATGCTCGACTGATGGAGGCAATAGCCCGCTACGATAGCGACCAGATGCAGCAGGCTCAAAAAAGTACCACCCTTGCTGAAGCGGCCACCCTGAGTCAGATTGAGGACGCTCATCGCAACTATATCGGCACCAGCCAGACCGGCGAATTCACCTTGGCCAAACTGGATGGGGAAAAGATCCGCTTCCTGATCAAAAACCGCTACGGCCAATCAATACAGGAGGATGAGACGGGTCTTGAATTCACCATGGGGGGCGAATATGCGGTACCGATGCAGAAAGCGCTGCAGGGGCAATCCGGCACCATCATTGCCAAGGATTATCAGGGCACCAAGGTACTGGCCGCCTATGAACCAGTCGCCGTGCTCAACTATGGGGTGGTGGCAAAAATCAATCTGGATGAGATTCAACAACCTTTTATCGAGGCGATCACCATCGCCTTCCTCATCAGTCTGGTACTGACCCTGGCTGGCGCACTGATCTTCCAGCGCCTCACCGCCCCACTGATACAACGCATTGTGAAGAGTGAGCAGCAGGCAGTCGCCGCCAATCTGGCCAAGGATGAGTTTCTCGCCTCGATGAGCCATGAGCTGCGCACTCCACTGACCGCGATCATCGGCAACAGCGACTACCTGGCTCATGGGGAGCAGGATCCCAAACGACAAAGTATTATCGAGACCATCCATATCGCCGGGCGCAACCAGCTGGCGCTGATCAACGACATTCTCGATGTATCCAAGATCAAGTCAGGCAAATTCTCAATTGAGGAGGCCCCCTACAATCTGGCCGATCTGGTGGCGGAGATTCGCCGCCTCTTCGCCATCCCCACCCAAAACTCAAGGATTCCACTGAGGATCATCACCGAATGCGAAGAGAGGCATCTGCTGATCGGTGATGCCCAGCGCATCAGCCAGATTCTGATCAACCTGATCAGCAATGCAATCAAGTTTACCCACCGGGGCAGCGTCACCCTGACCCTCTTCATCCGCAACAACAAACTCCACTTTCAGGTGGAAGATACCGGTATCGGGATGTCGGATGAGACCCTCTCCCGCCTCTTCAGTCGCTTTGAACAGGCCGATAGCTCCACCTGTCGCCGTTTTGGTGGCAGTGGCCTGGGGCTCTTCATCTCCCGCAGCCTGGCGGAGTTGATGGGGGGAGAGATCAGCGTCACCAGCAAGGAGGGTACAGGCTCCACCTTTACTCTGACCCTTCCCTATTGCCCCAGCAATCTGCCATCCCGACAGGAGCCGACAGATAATGATGAACTACCATCACACTATCAGGGCAAGGTGCTGGTGGCAGAGGATGTGGTGATGCTCCACATGTTGATGCGTAACCTGCTGGAATCCCTCGGCGTAGAGGTAAAACTGGTGAGCAACGGACAGGAGGCGCTGGAGGCAGCCCAACATGAGCCCTTTGACCTGATTCTGATGGATATGCAGATGCCGGTGATGGATGGCATTGAGGCCACCCGCAGATTGCGGGAGGCCAACAACCAAACTCCAGTGGTCGCCCTGACCGCCAATGTGCTGGAGAAACACCACTACGCCTTCAAGTCGGCCGGTGCCGATGGATTTCTGGCCAAACCAATCGACACCGGTCGTCTGAAACAGGTGCTGAGCCGCTATCTCACCCCAATCTCACCAGCCGCTAACCAGAAGAGTGCCGAAAACAGCGATTTTGTTACCGAAAGCTCAATGCAACTCTTTATCGAACGGCTGCACGAATTCAAACTGCAGCTCTCTGACGCCATTACCAAGGAACAGTGGGAAGAAGTACGCAACATCGCCCATGTGATCAAGGGGAGCGCCGCCCTGTTCGGCCACCCGGAACTCTCCGAGCTGGGGGCTGTGATCTGTGCACAGATCGATCAGGGGAAGTCGGATACATTGCCGGAGCAGTCGATGGAACTGCTATTCAAGATCACTGCAGTGATCCACTAAGGAGCCCGCTCCCCCCTCAACCCCTTCCCCTGTTTCCGGTACACTACCCCTCTTTTGCCATCACCGGAACAGATCATTGGCCGCACAGCACACCCCTGTCATGCAGCAGTATCTCCGCATCAAGGCGGAGCACCCCGATTCACTGCTCTTCTACCGCATGGGAGACTTCTACGAACTCTTCTATGAGGATGCAAAGAAAGCGGCCAACCTGCTCGATATCACCCTGACCGCCCGCGGCAAATCAGGGGGAGAGCCGATCCCGATGGCCGGTGTTCCCTACCATGCGGCCGAGCAGTATCTCGCTCGCTTGGTCAAGCTGGGGGAGTCGGCGGCAATCTGTGAACAGGTGGGCGACCCCGCCACCAGCAAGGGGCCGGTTGAGCGCCGGGTAACCCGCATTATCACCCCCGGCACGCTGACCGATGAGGCGCTGATGGAGGAGAGCCACGAGAGTCTACTGCTGGCGATTCTCGACCATCAGGAGCGCTACGGGGTGGCCATGCTCTCCCTTGCCGCTGGCCGTTTCCAGCTGATGGAGATCGAGGAGCTGTCGCTGCTGCAGGGGGAGCTGGAGCGGCTGCAACCAGCCGAAATTCTGTTTCGTGAAGAGTCCCCAATGCGCGAGTGGCTGAGCGGACATCAGGGACTACGCCCGCAACCGGAGTGGAACTTCGATCTGGAGACTGCTCAACGCGAACTCTCTCGCCAGTTCGGCACCAGGGATCTGAGCGGATTCGGCTGTGAAGAGATGGTACTGGGCTTGGGGGCTGCCGGCGCCCTGTTGCAGTATCTACAGCACACCCAACGTGCCGCCCTGCCCCACCTCAACACCATTCAGGTGGTGCATCAGCAGGAGCATGTGGTGATCGACGCGGCGAGCCGCCGCAACCTTGAAATTCTCAGCAACCTCTCCGGGGGTGAGAGCCATACCCTCGCTGCGGTGATGGACCACACCTGCACCGCGATGGGGGGGCGAATGCTGCGCCGCTGGCTCGGCAACCCGATTCGCCACCGCAAAACGCTGGAACAGCGCCTCTTCTGCATCGAATCAACCCTGCAGCAGCGGCTACACGACACCCTTCGCCCGCAACTACGCACCATCGGCGATATGGAGCGCATCCTCTCCCGGGTGGCACTGCAGAGTGCTCGTCCTCGCGATCTGGCTCGACTGAGAGATTCCCTGCAGGCACTGCCCGGGCTACAGCAGACGCTGGCCGAGGATCAAAGCGAATCTCTGCAACCACTGGCTCAACAGATCTCCACCTTCCCCGAGACCGCCGATCTGTTGCAGCGGGCGGTGATTGAGAATCCACCGATGGTGATCCGCGATGGTGGAGTCATCGCCAACGGCTATGACCCGGAGCTGGATGAGCTGCGCTCGATCCGCGAGAACGCCGGTGAGCTGCTGCAGAATCTGGAGATTCGGGAGCGCGAACGCACCGGCATCGCCACCTTGAAGGTGGGCTACAACCGGGTGCATGGCTACTACATCG
>CAYFOU010000192.1:0-5505 GCA_964344805.1 uncultured Piscirickettsiaceae bacterium
TTGACGTTGGTGCCGTTGAGAGCGAAACCGTGGGTCTCGTCCTGTGCGCGCTCCAGGTTGGTCAAGTGAATGATCACCTTGTCACCGACTTCGGCCTCAATGGTCTCAGGGGTGATGTGTGAACGAATCACAGTACCGAATACCTCTACTGTACAGTTGTCGCCATCACAGGTACGAACGGTCTTCTCACGACCCGCACGGGTCTTGTAAGGAGAGCGCTTGTCAGCACGGCTGTCCCAACCAGACTTGTAGCGGATACCTGGCTTCAGTTTGTCAGCCTTGATCGCTACCGCATAGTGTGGTTCGCCCAGTGGCAGTGGCATGTCATAGAGCAGCTCCATCTTGTCACCACTGATGTCGATCAGCTGGTGGTTCTGTGGGTGCAGAGGACCTACAGGGTTGAAGCGGTCAATCGCCAGCTTGTTGAGAGAGACCAGGTACTTGCCGTCTGGAGAAGCGGAGTCACCCTCCATGGTCATCAGGTGACCGATGTTGTAGTGAACCGATACCTTGTCCAGAACCTCACCCTTACAGTAGTCCCATTTGGTAACCTGAGAGTCTACGTAGATGGAGGTGTAGACGGTACACTCCTTGGAGTCATACTGGGTATGCAGTGGACCGAGGCCAACCTGTACCTGCTTGTGCAGCGCATCCTGCAGCGAGACGATGGGGATACCGTATGGGTCGTGTGCCTCATACTTGCCCGCACTGTGGGCATCCATCATCTTCTTGAAGCTGTAGACATAGGCGTGGCTGTCGAGCTTGCCGGATACGATGATGTGCTTACCATCTGGAGATACGTCAACACCGTGTGGGCTCTTCGGCTCTGGTACCAGGAACAGTGCCTTGTTCTCGACCATGGTCTTCATGTCGAGGATGTCCATGCCGTTGACGCTCTTGCCCTTGCCGGCCTTGAACAGCTCTACGGCCTTCTTCCAGTTTACTGCGTGGAGGAAGTCAGTATCCTTCTGGGAACAGCCCGCCTCATAGGGAGGACGACCCTTCTCAATACCGCCGACATAGCGCTCGGAGCAGAAGGAGTTGGTGAAGGACCAGCCATCACTATCGAACTTGCCGAAGTCAGAGAGGTCCTGGCTGTATGGAGGCATCTCTACAGTGAATGACTGTGTTGGATCGAGACGACCGATCTCCTTGTTGAACTTCCAGTAGGTGACACCACCACGGTAGCGATCATTGAACTGCTCCAGTGGGACATACTCATCCTCGAATGGGGCTGGGTACTGTGCTGCCTCAATGATGTAGTCGGTGTTCGGGGTTACAAAGGCACCACCGTGTTCACTGTTGAAGTGGGGGTTGACCACAATCTGCTTGGTTTCGAAGTCGTGCAGATCGATCACCGCCATACGGGGGTTGTTCTTGTCGTTGATAAAGAGATACTTGCCGTCATAATCACCATTGGTCTCGGAGATCGCAGGGTGGTGGGTATCACCGAATTTGATCTCCTTGCCATCAATGTTTCCTTGTGCCAGTACCGCCTTGGATTCATCGTCGAAGCCATATCCCTGCCATGGCTCTGGTGTAAATACGCCGATGTATTTGAGGATACGCATCGAAGGGATGCCGTAGACGATTACCTGACCACTCTGTCCACCAGAGCTGAAGGCGATGTATTCATCTCGCCCGCCTGACGGGGTATAGGTTTTGGCTGCCGCCAGCAGATCCTTCTGGGTGAGGCCTCGGGCCTTCATCACATCGTCCAGCGCAGAACCCCACGCTGCACTGCCAGATCCAAGCGACATCCCGATGGCCACAGCCATAGTGAGTGTCTTCTTTATCATAGGTTTTTGACTCCTGATCAGTTGTTGTCAGATATCCTTGGGAGATAGGATCTGACAATGGTTGGTGTACTAAGTCCAGCTTAGTGGACGCAAGGGTCATTTAGGTCAGGTTCCGATTCATTGACTTGTGTCAAATGTGGCTTTTGTAACCAAATTGTTACCAGAAAAAGGGAATTCCAGGGTGGTGACCGCAGAGCCAATTCCGGTATAGTCAGGACTCCTGGTGAATTCCAAGTGGATGGAGAGTATATAAGAATGAAGAAGATAGTCGGAGTGGCCCTGCTGCTCAGCAGCATGGGGGTAGCAGCGGAGACCAAACTGAGCTGTGATATCGATGAGATTGATCGCTATACCGGAGAGGTGACCCATAGTGCCGATGTGAAGGTGATGGTCCCTGATGAGAGTACTCGCAAGAAGAACCAGCGCGAAATCGACGGAGAAGAGTACAAGACCTTTGAAGAGTGGGTGATTAATCCGCAGGCCTCACTCTACCGCTTCCGTGGCAAGCTGGATGGGGAATTGGTGATGCTGGAGAAGAGCATGATTGAGGCCTATACCGGTATTGTGCGTGGAGAGATCAAGCACAAGAAGATGGGAGAGCGTCCACGCAAGATGAGCACCTATGAGGGGCGTTGCTATCTGGATCAATAGAATTTCTCTATTGTAGATAGAAAAACCGCCGTTATCGGCGGTTTTTTGCGCTCTGGACCCTATCCTTTCTTGTTTGTATTGTTGAATGGTGGAGTACGGTCAGTTTTTATGCGGAATTGCTGGTGATGTCTGATAGGGTTATTGTTGTTGTTTATGTGGGATAAGAGGGGTGTTGCGGGATGAGTGACCGGTTTGAGTGACTGGTCAGCCGATATCTTTACTTGGAGGTAGGAGAGAGCTGCATGGATAGTCAAAAAGAGTGCATGAGTCTCAGCAAGCGGTTGGCTGAGCTGACCTCCAGTTGTGATCAGGGCAATGGACTGGAAAAGCTGCTGGAACAGATGGTGAAGGTGATTGACTGTCTGCCGGGGATTTCGGTGCGGTCACAGGGAGCGGTGCTGTTGCGTAACCCCAGTGGCCTGTTGATCCAGATTGATCAGTATGGATTGCCTGAAGAGGGAGACCTGCAGGTCGATGTGGTGGATGAGCTGGATCTGGAGGTTCGCCCCCAGGCCTATGTCACTTCCCTCTCTGCTGAGTTGTCGGAGCAGTGGGAGGGAGAGGAGCTCTCTCTGCTGGTGCTGCCCCTGTTGATCGATTCGGCAAATAGCGGGCTGCTGCTCTTCTTTGCAGAACCGGGGTGGGTGCCGGAAGGGGACATGCTGACCTTTCTGACCGATATCTCCCGTATCGCCTCCAGTGTGGTTGCTCGGTATTCGCAGAAGGAGTTGCTGAATATTCGTGAAATTGAATTGAAAAAGGCGCATGCAGATACCATCTACCATCTCGGTACCGCCTCGGAATATCGGGATAATGAGACCGGTATGCATGTGATGCGGACGACCCACTTTGCCATGGTGATCAGTAAACATATGGGGTTGCCGCCAGAGGTGCGGGAGGAGCTGGCGATTGCGACACCGATGCATGATGTTGGCAAGATCGGTATCCGGGATGCGATTCTGCTCAAGCCGGGGCGCTTGACAAAAGAAGAGTTTGAAGAGATGAAGGAGCATGCCAGTATCGGTGCCAATCTGCTGGAGGGGGATGATCGCCTGATTCAGTTGGCCCGTTCAGTGGCACTGACCCATCATGAGCACTGGGATGGTAACGGCTATCCACAGGGGTTGTCAGGAGAGGAGATTCCGCTGTTTGGAAGAATCTGTACTATTGCCGATGTCTTTGATGCGCTGTTATCCAGTCGCCCCTACAAGGAGCCGTGGACGCTGGAACGTGCACTGCAGTGGATTGATGGGCAGTCCGGCAAGAAATTTGACCCCAAGGTGGTGGCGGCCTTTCAGAAGGCGTTGCCGGAGATCCTGCGGATTCGGGAACTCTATCGGGATGAGGTGATTGACCCCAACCAGACCCTCTACCTGCCGGAGCTGCCGGAGAGTGAGGGGGATCAATGGATTTCATGGCAGGAGTCTCTGAGCGTGGGGATTGATGTGATCGATGAGCACCACCGCTACCTGATCCACATCATCAATGATCTACACGATATTGTGGTGCAGCGCCGTGGTGCCCATGAGGTGGCTGGTGTGCTGACCATGCTGGATCAGTATGCGCAGATCCACTTTGCGGCAGAGGAGAAGATGATGGCCTTCTATGGGTATGCCGAGAGTGAGGGCCATCAACAGCTCCACAACCACTTCAGAAAGAAGGTCAAGGAGTTCTATGAGGGGCTTCATAACAGCCCGCTGACCTGCAAGCATGACATGCTGACCTACCTGCGTGACTGGCTGATCCGCCACATTGCGGTGGAAGACAAGAAGTTGCAGGTTCTGGTTACACAGTCTTAGTGGTGGACAATGATCTTGTCGGCGGACCGGTTCGCCTTCTCTCGTGCCTCATCAACGCTGTCGGCACGGGATAGCACCACCCCCATACGTCTCCGCCCACGCACCTCTGGCTTGCCGAACAGACGAATCTGGGTGTGAGGCTCATGCAGCGCCTCATCAATCCCCTCAAAGCGCACCTGATCGGATTCCCCCTCAACCAACAGTACGCTGGAGGCGGAGGGGCCATGCTGGTGGATATTGGGGATCGGCAACCCGAGAATGGCACGGGCGTGGAGGGCGAATTCGGAGAGATCCTGTGAGATCAGGGTCACCAGCCCTGTATCGTGGGGGCGGGGGGAGACCTCGCTGAAGATCACCTCATCCCCCTTGATGAACAGCTCCACCCCGAACAGACCTCGACCACCGAGGGCATCGGTAATCTTGGTCGCATACGCCTCTGCAGCGGCCAGTGCTGCTGGGCTCATCGCCTGGGGCTGCCACGATTCGCGATAGTCGCCATCCTCCTGACGGTGACCGATGGGCTGGCAGAAGGTGGTGCCGCCGATGTGGCGCACGGTGAGCAGAGTGATCTCATAATCGAATTCGACAAATGCCTCAATGATGACCCGTCCGGCCCCGGTACGTCCCCCCTCCTGAGAGTAGTGCCAGGCCGGTTCGATGTCGGCTTCACTGAGAATGGTGCTCTGCCCCTTGCCGGAGGAGGACATGATCGGCTTGATCACACAGGGGATGCCGATCTCCTCAATCGCGTCGAGGTACTCATCCTTGCTCTCGGCAAAGCGGTACTCGGAGGTGATCAGCCCCAGCTCCTCGGCAGCGAGGCGACGAATCCCCTCCCGATTCATCGTCAGCTGGGCGGCACGGGCGGTGGGGACCACATTGAACCCCTCCTGCTCCAGCTCGACCAGGGTATCGGTGGCAATCGCCTCAATCTCCGGTACGATCAGATGGGGCTTCTCCTGCTCCACAATCTGGCGTAGCGCCTCGCCATCCAGCATCGAGATCACATAGGCGCGGTGGGCCACCTGCATTGCCGGGGCGTTGGGGTAGCGGTCCACCGCAATCACCTCGACCCCGAGCCGCTGCAGCTCGATCACCACCTCCTTGCCCAGTTCTCCGCTGCCACAGAGCAGTACACGGGTGGAGGTTTGAGAGAGCGGGGTGCCGATGATTGCCATGAGATGCTCCTTCTATTTGATCTCTATTTAACTTAACAGGTTGTTCAAATTCGCTCATGGGTGTGTGAGACAAGGCAT
>CAYFOU010000193.1:0-5416 GCA_964344805.1 uncultured Piscirickettsiaceae bacterium
GGGCAAAGTGGCTTGATGTGTTCATCGGTGCACTAAACCCGACAGGCTCCTAGGTGATCTTCATGCCATCAGCAATCTGAATGACAGAGGCGGGTAGCTGAATGGTTGATCTGGAAAATCTGGAGTTTTGTTGGGAGCGTACGGCTCCCCCAGTGCTGGCCATCGATGCGCTGCAGATTGCCGAAGGGGAACGGATCTTTATCGAAGGGCCGAGTGGCAGCGGCAAGAGTACGCTGCTCAGTCTGCTGGCCGGGGTCAACATCCCGCAGGCGGGTTCCATCCGGGTACTGGGCCAATCGCTGGAGAGGATGAATGGTGTGCAGCGTGATCACTTTCGTGCTGATCACATTGGCTACATCTTCCAGATGTTTAATCTGATCCCCTACCTGTCGATGGTGGAGAATGTCACCTTGCCGTGTCGCTTCTCTAAACAGCGTCGTGATCGTGCCCTGCAACACTCTGCCTCACTGGAGCAAGAGGCGATTCGTCTGCTGGAGCATCTCGATCTGGCCCATTCAGAACTGTTGGAGCGCCCGGTTACCAGCTTGAGCGTGGGGCAGCAACAGCGGGTCGCCGCAGCCCGTGCACTGATGGGGGCGCCGGAACTGCTGATTGCTGATGAGCCCACCTCCTCACTCGATACCGCACGGCGCGAAGCCTTTGTCCGTCTGCTGTTTGAGGAGTGCGGCAACACCGGTTCCACCCTGATCTTTGTCAGCCATGATGCCACGCTGGAACCGCTGTTTGATCGCACCATCCAGCTGCTGGAGATCAATGTGGTTTCAAGGCATGAAGGGAGCGCTGAGTAATGGCAATCCTCTCGCTGGCTTGGAAGAGTCTGCTCAACCGCCGCTTTACGGTGGCTCTGACGGTGACCTCGATTGCCCTCAGTACTGCCTTGCTGGTGGGTGTCGAGCGCATCCGCACCGAGGCTCATGCCAGCTTTGCCAACACCATCTCCGGTACCGATCTGATCATCGGTGCCCGTGGCGGACAGGTGCAGCTGCTGCTCTACTCTGTTTTCCGTATCGGTAATGCCACCAACAACATCTCCTGGGAGAGCTATCGGGAGATTGCCAATAACCGCAGGGTGGCGTGGATGGTGCCGTTATCACTGGGAGATTCCCACCGTGGCTACCGTGTACTCGGTACCAACGGGGACTACTTTACCCACTACCGTTACGGTAACAAACGTGCACTGGAGCTGATGGAAGGGGCCTGGTTCAGTGACCTCTATGATGTGGTGCTGGGTGCAGAGGTTGCGGAAAAATTGGGGTATCGGATGGGGGACAAGGTGGTCGTGGCCCACGGTGCCAGTGATGTCAGTTTTGCCCGCCATGAGGACAAGCCGTTCCGGGTCTCTGGCATTCTCAAACGTACCGGCACCCCGGTAGATCAAACACTCCATGTCAGTCTACAGGGGATCGAGGCGATCCATGTTGACTGGAAGAGTGGTGCTCCGGTACGGGGACGTGCCACCTCGGCCGAGCAGACCTATCAGATGGCACTGGAGCCGAAGCAGATTACTGCAGCACTGGTTGGGTTGAAGTCGAAGATCGCCACCTTCAAGGTGCAGCGTCTGGTCAATGAATACCGTGAGGAGCCACTGACGGCGATTCTGCCCGGTGTGGCGTTGAGTGAGTTGTGGGGGCTGCTCTCGGTGGCCGAGAATGCGCTGCTGGTGGTCACCGTTTTTGTGGTGGTGGTTGGACTGTTCGGGATGTTGAGTGTGCTGCTCACCAGTCTGAATGAACGCCGACGTGAGATTGCAATCCTGCGTTCGGTAGGGGCACGCCCTGCCCACGTCTTTACCCTGATCATGGGGGAGGCGGGTGTGCTGACGTTAATCGGTATTATATTTGGGGTAGCACTGCTCTACCTGATGTTGGCGATTGCGCAGCCCCTGATCGAGATGCACTACGGGCTCTACCTCTCCATCGGTGGATTGACGGGCTATGAGTGGCAGCTGCTGGCGGCAGTGGCCTGTGCCGGCTTTCTGGTCGGTATCCTACCCAGTTACCGGGCCTATCGCTTATCCTTGAGTGATGGCCTCTCGATGCGAACTTAGAGAAAAATATTAATGACTTTGTTGATACGTTCTTTATTGCTGTTATCGGTTCTGACTGCATTGGTCGGCTGTGGTCAGTCGCAAACGGAAGAGACCGGTCAGGCGGCCGCAACGGCTGAGGATACGCCAACGCCTGAAACGGCAGTCATAGATACTCCTGTAGTCATGCCTGAAAAAAAGGTACGGGAGATGACCTGGATTGAACTAGTGCCGCCAGAGGGGCAGGTGGATAGCCTGCTGGAGCAGGTAGATATCGAGAATCTGAGTGATGATGATCCCCGCGCCAAGGAGCTGGTCCAGCAGTGGCTGGAGAATGCTCCGGTGATTGAGGAGCTGGATGGTGAGCGCATCAAGATCCCCGGTTTTGTGGTGCCACTGGAGCTGGATACCAATGCGATTCGTGAATTCCTCCTGGTTCCCTATTTCGGGGCCTGTGTCCATGTGCCCCCACCGCCCCCGAATCAGGTGATCTATGTGAAATCTCCCCTGGATCAACCCTACCAAGGGGCGCAGTTTGATACCGTTTGGATAACGGGCACCTTGAGTGTTGAGGATACAATCAGTGAGATGGGAGATGCGGGATATACCATTCAGGCCAGCGCCATTGAGCCCTATACCGATGGTGTTGAGCGTTAATCATCAGCCCCGGATTCTGTTCAACGGGTCAATCCTGCTCTTACTGTTGTTACCGTTTGATCTCGCGATTGCCCTGGAGACCAGTTGCCATATCCATCCCCCTGCAGAGGTGGTAAAGGAGGGGGGGCGTGTAACCATCATCGGTCCGTTTGCAGACCAATCCAGTTGTGAGAAGAGGCGCCAGCTGCTGTTTGGCAACCGGGGGCGTTGCCACTGCAGTGCCGGATTTACCCGTCCATTCTCGTTTGAGCGAGAGGCTGTGAGTGAGGGCTCGGTATATCCCTGAATCTCTGGGGGGACGCCCCCTCTCTTTTTGTGCTACGATTTTTCCGTTACCAATAGATTCACACTGGAGGGTACAAATGATTGTCGTAAAAACCTTCCGGGTAGAGCGCAAGTAGTAGCTAAATAACGCCCGCTGCCCGGTTTCTCCGCCGGGGCATACCGCCCCCCTCATTCGAATTCATCGAGACGCTGTCGCGTCAGGGGTTTTTATGACAACTCAATACTCCCTGTCCCAACTGGGATGGAACCACTTTTTTCAGCAACAACTCTCTCTTGAAGAGTACCAAGCCTACACACCGGCACGCGTGTTTGGGCAGGAGCGCTCCTTGCTGCAACTCTTTACCGAGCACGGTAGCGTATCGCTGCCGATCACCCCCGCTATTGATGCCGTTACCGTAGGTGATTGGTTACTACTGGATCGCGATCACCAATTTCACCGCCTGCTGGAGCGGGCCTCAATCTTCTCTCGCAAGGCGGCGGGCACCAAGGTTGGCAGGCAGCTGATTGCGGCCAATATCGATACCGTTTTCGTGGTCAGCTCCATGAACCTCGATTTCAACCTCAACCGATTTGAACGCTATCTGGCGTTGATCAATGAGGCGGAGGTTGAGGCAGTTATCGTACTGACCAAAGTGGACTGCTGTGAGGATCCAGAGACTTATATCACCCAGGCCCACTCCCTGGATCATCGAGTGGATGTGGTGGCGGTGAACGGCCTTGATCGTGATAGTGTCGATCAGCTGATGCCCTGGTGTCAGCTTGGTAAAACCGTTGCCTTTCTCGGCTCCTCCGGTGTTGGTAAATCCACCCTCATCAACACCCTCTCGGGGCAATCGCTACAACATACCCAGACCATACGGACAGATGATGACAAGGGACGGCATACCACGACATCACGTTCCCTGCACCCGTTGCCCTCCGGTGCCTTGCTGCTTGATACCCCCGGGATGAGAGAGCTGCAGCTGGTGGATTGTGAACATGGGGTGGATGAGACCTTTTCTGAAATCACCGTGCTTGCAGAGCAGTGCAGGTTTTCCGATTGTCGCCATCAACAAGAGCCGGGTTGTGCCGTACGCAGTGCAATCAAGGCGGGACAGCTTGATGAGCGACGTCTGGAGAGCTATCTCAAACTGATGAAGGAGCAGGCCTTCAACAAGGCGACACTGGCCGAGCGGCGTGCACAGGATCGTGAGTTTGGGCGATATGTCCGTTCGGTGATGAAGAGCAAGCAGCTGGAGAAAGGTTAGAGGCTCGATACGAGAGTTTCTGTAGCCCCCCTATTTCATGACCTGTGTCCATGTGATGCCGCCGCAGCTAAGGTGGCTTATGGTTGTGGAGGGTGTTGTGAGATGGGGGGGTGATTGGGGAAGGCGTGCTGCTGCACCGGCTCCGTTCTGTTGGTGCCATGCTTTTTTGCGGACTATCCCTTACCGGAAATACGCTGCATCGCCTGGCGGATCAGCCCCATCTGGCGATCAAACTGACGACAGCCGGAACAGAATAGCAGGTGCATCTTCAGGTTGAACTGCTCTCTCCAGCTGAGAGGGCGGTCTTGCTGTTGTGACATCGTGTGGGTGGCCTGTTTGCAACTCAACATGTGGTTACTCCTTTCCTAGCCAACGGGTCTCGAGACAGAGACGTAGACGGGATCGTGCACGGTGGAGGATGGTCCAGCAGTTGTTCTCGCTGATCTCCAGTTCGCGGCAGATCTCCTCGGTCTCGAAGCCGAGGAACTCCCGCAGGGTGAAGACCCGTGCAATGCGTTCATTCAATTCTGTCAGACAGAGCTCCAGGATCTCCCAGAAGTGTTCATCCTCCAGTGTCTGTTGTGGATTGCCCCAATCGGCAGGGCGATGTGCCTTGTGCCAGTGGCCATTCTCCGCAAACAGCGCATCGAGCGTGGCGTCTTCCCCATCAGCCTCTTCCAATGGTTGATGTTGATGTCGGTTGGCGTGGCGAATCCAGTCCACAATCTTGTTCTTGAGGATGGAGTAGATCCAGGTACGTGCCTCGGAGCGCCCTGCAAAGCGGGAGCGGCCAAGATAGGCGGCCGAGAGCGCCTCCTGCACCACATCCTCTGCCGCACTCTGGTCACGCATCTGCAGTTGGGCAAAGCGCAGCAGATCACGGCGCAGTGCCTCCAGATCCAGTGCGGCTACCCAGCCATCGATCTCTTCGTTTGCTGTTTGATCCAAATTGGAATCCCGTGCTTACTTCTATACACAGTGGCCCCATCGACGGTTAATCCAGTAATCGATACCCAGATAGCGCCCTGACCCGTAGAAAAAGAGTACCAGCAGCATCACAAAGTAGGTAGCGGCAAATTCGATACCGTTGTTGAGGACTACAAAGTTTCCATGCTCTGTAAGCCACTGGTGCGTATTCCGGCCCAACGTGACCGCCGATTCCGTTTTATCGTGACCGCTC
>CAYFOU010000194.1:0-5413 GCA_964344805.1 uncultured Piscirickettsiaceae bacterium
GCGGTAGTTGCTGTCGACAAGATCCGTCAGTCCAGCAGCAAGATCAACGAGATCATCTCGATGATCGAGAATATCGCCTTCCAGACCAACCTGCTGGCACTGAATGCTTCCGTAGAAGCGGCCCGTGCAGGCAAATATGGGCGCGGCTTTGCGGTGGTTGCAGATGAGGTACGCACCCTGGCACAGAGCGCATCCGAGGCCACTCAGGAGATCTCAACCCTGATTGAGGAGAGCACCTCTCGGGTTCATGAAGGGGCCAAACTGGTGGACCAGTCTGGCGAGGCGCTACAGCAGATTCAGAGATCCGTCGATCAGGTCAACACCCTGGTGGAGGAGATCAGCGTATCGAGTGATCAGCAGACCAGCGGCATTCAACAGATCAATACCGATCTGGTGGAAGAGAGCTCAACCGCAAGCCATGAACTGGATCGTCAGGCCAAGAACCTGCTCCATCTGGTGAGCTTCTTCAATACCAGCAAGGAAGATCATGAAAATGACTTCATTGCTCAGGAGATGGCGATGGGAAATAGCCCACCTGCAGAGGATTCACTGGATGATTCCCGGCTGGAAGAGGAGATGTTTGCCTAACGGCACAGCAAACAGAGGCATAAGTACAACACCACTGTACTTATGTCTCTGTGCCTCACAACACAACCACAGTGCCATCAGCACTTTTTAATCTAAATCATAAAAATCCATAGACCTCTAAAGGCATAAGTCAAAACCATGCCTTTAGCGCTTTGCACTGCAACAAAACAGTGGAGGAAAACAGTGAAAATCAAAACCAAATTAAACGTTGTCGCCATTTCAGTTGGTCTTGCCATGCTAATGATGTGGCTACTACTCCGTTATGCCATGGGATCCATCGAAACCCTGAAGAGCGCTGAGGCAACGGTTCACCAGCTTGAGGCCGATATGCTGATGCTGCGCCGTAACGAGAAGGATTTCCTCGCCCGCAAGGCTATCAAGTATCAGGACAAGTTCAACCATAACTTCAGCACAATGCAGGAGGATATCAGCCAGCTACGCAGCTATCTCACCACAGCAGGCATCCATACCACCGAAGTTGACACCACTGCCGCTGTACTGGAGCAGTACAAGGCCAAGTTCAATGAGATCATCGGTATCCATAAAGAGGTGGGGCTGACCCACAAGGATGGACTGCAGGGAAAACTGCGTGATGCAGTCCACCAGATCGAGAGCCAGATCAAGCTGGTCAGCAGTGGCAGCCTGGCAGAGCAGATGCTGATGCTGCGCCGCCGTGAAAAGGATTTCCTGCTACGGCTGGATATCAAATATCTGGGGAAATTCGATAAGGACTTTGCCCGCTTTATGAAGCAGTTGGAGAGCACCACCCTGGCCGACAACACCAAACAGGAACTCCGTACACTGATGAATAGCTACCAGCAAGGCTTCCATCAGATGGTCGCCGGTTATAAGAAGCGAGGTCTGGACAGTAAATCTGCACTGTTTGGTGAGATGAGGGCGACCATTCACAAGGTTGAAGAGGCACTCAAGGCACTCTCTGCCAATACAGCAGACAACTCCACCCTGCTGGCCAATATCGCAACCGTGCAGGCGGATATGCTGATGCTGCGCCGTAATGAGAAGGATTTTCTGGCTCGTTTTGCCCTCAAGTATCAGGATAAATTCCACAAGAACAGTGCCGTAATGCAAGCCAACATCCTGAAGCTAAAGACTGCCATGGATCAGGCCGGGATCGACCTGAAGCTCATCGCTGCACTACAGAGCGGGCTAAAGGCATATGCCGCCAAGTTTGATCAGATTGTGGCTATTCAGACCGAGGTGGGACTGGGCCATAAATCAGGACTGCAGGGGCAACTACGCGAGGCGGTCCGTCAGGTCGAGACCCGACTCAAGAGTGTCAGCAGCGGCCAGCTGATGGAGAAGATGCTGATGCTGCGCCGTCGCGAGAAGGATTTCCTGCTGAGAATGGATACCCAATATCTCGACAAGTTCAACAAGGATGTACAGAGTTTCCTGATTACACTGGATAACAGCAAACTACCGACTGAGCAGAAGAAGAAGATCCATGGGTTGATGGACGGATATCAGCAGGATTTCCAGGCAATGGTGGCTGGCTATGAGAAACGCGGTTTGAACAGCAAATCGGGCCTCCTTGGTGAGATGCGCAATACCGTCCACCAGACAGAGACCTCTCTTAAGAAGATGGATGAGACGGTAGAACAGGAGATGGATGCTACCAATGCATCTCTCAACACTCTGGTAAGTGCTCTCTCTATTCTGCTAACAGGATTGATCATCCTGTTTGTAACCGTATTGGGACGTGGCATATCCGGCACAACCGATAAAATTGCTGCACTCTTTGAACGTCTAAGACAAACCGGCGATCTCTCTCTACGCTCTGATATCGACAGCCAAGACGAGCTGGGAACCGTCTCTTCTGCTGCAAACGAGCTGCTGGAGAGCATGCAACAGGGCATTGCCGAGGCCAATCAGGCCGTCCATGCCGTCTCTGAAGGGCAATTCAACCAGCGCATTGAAGGTCAATACCATGGTGACATAGACCAGCTTAAACAGGGGGTCAATGGCTCTGTTGACAACATCGAACAGACCATCAGGCAGCTCTCCCAAATCATGGAAGCGATCCATAATGGCAACTTCAACTACCGTGCAGAAACAGTGAGTGTGAGTGGGCAGTACCAGATCATGATGCAGCAAGCCACTTCCAGCATGGAAAGTATGGAGCAGGCCATCACAGAAGTGAATCATGCCATGGAGGCGGCAGCAAACGGCGACTTCAGCCAACGCATCCTTACTCCACTACAGGGTGATCTGGATCGACTGAAACGTGGGGTCAACCACTCTCTGCAGGAGGTGGAGCAGGCCATTGATGAAGTCAGTGAGATGACGGCTGCACTGGTAAATGGTGATTTGACCCACAGCATCGAGGGTAACTACAAAGGCGAGCTGAAAACACTGAAGGATGAGCTAAACCAGACCACCAGAAAGTTGCAAGAGACACTACAGGCCGTCTCTTCATCTGCTCAACAGGTCTCCCATAGCGCAAACGAGGTCAGTGAAGGCGGGGAGAGTTTGGCACACCGCACTTCGGAACAGGCTGCCAGTCTGGAACAGACCTCCGCCAGTATGGAGGAGATGTCCAGCACCGTAGAACAGAATGCAAGTAATGCAAGGCAAGCCAACGTGCTGACCCAGCAGGCCAATACCGAGGCTCAACAAGGCACTCGCATTGTCTCAGAAGCGGTAGATGCTGTGGGCCGAATCCGCAGTTCCAGTGAGCGCATCACGGAGATTATCACCATGATTGATGGCATTGCCTTCCAGACCAATTTGCTGGCACTCAACGCCGCTGTCGAGGCTGCACGCGCTGGTGAACATGGACGTGGGTTTGCCGTTGTTGCCGGTGAAGTGCGTACACTGGCCCAACGCGCATCAGAGGCTGCGAAGGATATCTCTGGTCTGATTGAAGAGAGCACCTCTCGTGTTCATGAGGGTGCAGAACTGGTCAATCAGTCAGGAGATGCCCTGGAGAAAATCCAGCAATCAGTTGAAAAGATCGATGTGATTGTTGCTGAAATCAGCAACTCCCGCAGCGAACAGAATAACGGCATCCAACAGGTCAATACCGCACTCTCTCAACTGGAGGGGGTAAACCAGCAAAACAGCGCCCTGGTAGAGGAGAGTTCTGCATCAAGCCAGGAGCTAAGCGGTCAGGCCAGCAACCTGCTCAAGCTGGTGGGCTTCTTCAAAACGGGTCAACCCATCCAAACAGACACTCCAGCCAGCCAACCGGCCCCACTCTCATCCCCCGAAAAGGAGCCATCACCCAAGCAGGCCGAACCCTCCCACCCCCCAGAAAAGGTTGTTACCCAGAGAGGAGTTGATGAGTGGGATGATTTCTAGCCAAACCTGACACATGGCACCCAACAAGGCCCTGCTGAAAACAGCAGGGCCTTTTTTATCAATGCCATGCAGGGCTCTAAAAGAGAACCACTCCTTGACCAAATCTCAGCTCACACCACTCTATATGGTTATAAATATCCATCTATTGCATAAATAAAACATCCAATTATCATATGCCCCCCTCGCGTTATATCAATTCTTAATATTAGATATCAATTAAACCAATACCGCATCATCTGGGAGGGGACCCCATGACGATAAAAACCAAACTGAACGTTGTCTCAATTGCCGTCGCCTTTGCCATGCTGATCATGTGGCTGCTGCTACGCTATTCCACCGAATCTGTAGAGACACTTGGCAATGCCCGTGCCCTGATCCACAAGATCGAGGCCGAGATGCTCACCTTGCGCCGTAACGAAAAGGATTTCCTGGCCCGTAAGCTGCTTAAATATCAAGACAAGTTCAACAGCAACTACAATGCCATGCAGGAAGATCTGGGACGACTCCACAACCAGCTCTCCAGCGCCGGATTACAGACAGAGAAGGTCGATGCAACCACCTCCATCCTGCAGCAATACCACAACAAGTTTACCGAGATGGTTGCTGCACAGGAGGAGGTTGGGCTCAACTACAGCAGCGGACTACAGGGGGAGCTGCGCAAGGCTGTCGAGGCCGCAGAGCAGAAGCTGCAGCAGGTTGACACAGAAGGAGAGCTCACCAAACACATGCTGGTCCTCCACCGCCATGAGAAGGACTTTCTGCTGCAGATGGATCTCGGCTATCTGGATCGATTCAATCAGGATACCAAGGCATTTCAGCAGGCGATGAGAGCCAGCTCCATCTCCTTCATCGACAAACTGGAGATCAGCAAGCTGATGACTCAACACCAGAAGGGGTTTCAGGCGCTGGTTGAGGGCTACCAGAAGCGGGGACTCAACAGCAAGTCGGGCATACTGGGTGAGATGCGTCACACCGTTCACCAGACCGAAACCACCCTGAAGGAGCTCGAAGAGCTGGTGGTTGCGGAGGCCGCCAGCAGCAGCGAACAGACCAGCACCCTGACAACACTGCTCTCCAGCCTGCTGGCGGGTCTGATTGTACTGTTCGTCACCCTACTGGGCCGGGGCATCTCCAAATCCACCCACAACATCGCCACACTCTTCGGGCGTCTACGTGAAACTGGAGACCTCTCTCTGCGCTGCACGCTGAAGAACCGTGATGAGCTGGGTGCAGTCTCTGCTGCTGCCAATGAGCTGCTGGAGAGCATGCAACAGGGGATTGCCGAGGCCAACCTTGCGATCCATGCCGTTTCTCAAGGTGATTTTGAACAGCGTATCGAGGGGCAGTATCGTGGTGATATCGACCAGCTCAAGGAGGGGGTCAATGGCTCCATCAACACCATCGAGCAGACCATTGAACGCCTCTCGGAGACCATGGAGGCAATTCACAACGGCGACTTCAACTATCGTGCCGAGACCTCCGATGTGGCGGGCCAGTTCCAGAT
>CAYFOU010000195.1:0-5352 GCA_964344805.1 uncultured Piscirickettsiaceae bacterium
CAGTTGAATCTTAAGCGGGGCGCGCGTGAGAATGGCTATTTTCGGTCAGGCACTACATATCAATAATGATTTGAATATTTTTAGGAAGTAGGAAGTAAAACAATGCATCCCGCCTTTTCCGTAATCTTTCTCACCACCCTGATTGGTCTTGGTCAGGGACTTTTTCTCGCCATCTACACTGCACAGGTCTACTCGGTGGTGGAGTTGATCCCGATGACCCAGGGAGATGATCGTATCTTCTACGGTGTCGGCAGTCTGTTTGCGCTGGGGTTGTTGGCATTGGGACTGCTGGCCTCCCTCTTTCATCTCGGCCACCCGGAGCGTGCCTGGCGTGCGGTCAGTCAGTGGCGCACCTCCTGGCTTTCGCGTGAGGTGATTGCACTGCCGCTATTTATGGGAATGGTCTTCCTCTACGGGCTGTTCCACTTTATGGGATGGAATCCGGTGCTGATGACGGTGGGTGAGGGGATTCAGGTCGATCTCACTCTGCTGATGGGGGTGATCACCACGCTGATGGCCTTTACCCTCTTCCTCTGCACCGCGATGATCTATGCCTCGATTCGCTTTCTGCAGGAGTGGGCCTCACCGTTGACGGTATTCAACTTTATCCTGCTGGGTGGGGCCTCCGGGTTCACTCTGACCACCCTGTTTGCCTATTATGCGGCACCGGAACTGGTCGGCTTTATCGGTGGCTGGGCCATTGTATTGACGGTGATGGCGCTGTTGAGCCGTGGTGCCTCACTGATCCGCAATCGCATGTTGCGCCCCAAGTCGACTCCACAGACCGCGATTGGCGTGCGCCACTCCACCATTCGCCAGATTGCCCAGGGGGCGATGGGAGGCTCCTTCAATACCCGTGAATATTTCCATGGCAAGTCGCCGCAGCTGCTCAAGCTGATCAAGTGGTCTTTCCTGCTGCTGGTGTTCCCACTACCGATTCTGCTGCTGATACTGGGGATCAGTGGCAATGTTGATGACCTCTTTATTGCCGCCATTGCTGTCCAGTATCTGGGGTTGATTGCAGAGCGCTGGTACTTCTTTGCCGAGGCCAACCATCCACAGAATGTCTACTATCAGGCGCTATAGTACAGCGCCACTTCAAGGTTGACACTGTACTGAACTCCGTTAATCAGGGGCTCTGCGGACTGCTCCATGCTACAAAAATGGAGCATTTTGCTCACTTTCTGACGCAGCCGCTGAAAAGAGGATGATATGATTTCACTGCTATGAAAAAGGGCTGTGGTAAAAATGCACGCATTCTGGTGGTGGATGATTCTCCGCTGTCGATCGAATTTCTCTCTTCTGCACTGAAGGCGGAGGGGTTTAACAATATCGACCAGGCGGGATCGGTCAAGGCCGCGCGTGAAAAGCTGTACCACGCCAATCTGATGGGGGCTCTGGTGACTAGGGAGAATGTGCCTCAGGAAGGAGCGCACAGGCAGTATGATCTGGTCTTTCTCGATATCAATCTCTCCGCTAACTTGATGCGTCGTGGTGTCGAGACCGGTATCGATCTGCTGAAGGAGATCCGCAAGGATGATCTGGATACCTTTGTGGTGATGGTCAGTGGTGAGGGTACCGTCGATGCGATTCAGGATTCGGTCAAGGCGGGGGCCAGCGGCTTTATTGCCAAACCCTTCTCCAGAGCAAGGGTTTCCGAGGTCGTTCACCTGCTCTGTGACAGCAAGCAGTAGCTTCTATTCTCTTCTCTGATTCTCAGAGAATCTCCTTACTATTTGCTGTTTTTGCCGAACCCGGAAGATATCTTATATATCTTTATTTATAGCTCTGTGCGGTAACTCGAATTATTACTCCAAAGAGTGATATTTTTCTTGCCTAAATCTTAAGCCCCACTTAAGGTGAGTGAACTATTTTTGGATGTTCAAATATAAGCAATTGATTAAGTTGCAAGGGGAGTCGAAGATGGAGTGGTTCAATCAGATGAGAATCCAGTCAAAATTATTGACCGGATTCGGGGCGGTCATGGTACTGATTATGGTCAACGGCGCAATGAACCATAGTGGCGTCAATCAACTCAACAGTGCCTCGGAGCAGGCGGAGCAGTCTGCACCGTTGGTCAATGCGGCGATGGATATCAAGCTGGCGATTCGCACCTCGATGCAGATGATCATGGAGCTGCTGGAGGCGGGGAGTGCCGAAGAGCTGCAGCAGATCCAGCAGGAGGTGGAGGCCTCATCAGAGACCTTTGCACAATTTTCGCAAGGCATTCTCCATGGGGCAGTGACCGATGAAGGGACCATCTATGCCACCGAAGACCCGGAGATGCGTACCTCCACCGAGCGGATGATCGCCCTCTACAACAGCGATTTTGCCCCCAGTATTCAGGCGATCTACGAGAAGCGGCAGCAGGCGGTGGAGCGTCTTGCGGAACGGGATGCCGCGATGAAGGCGATGGAGAAGGGGTTTATACGGATCGGTGAGCATGCGGAGCAGCTGGAGATCGATGTGAAGAAGCTGATCGACAAGCGTATCGCCCAGGGAAGGTCTGCACAGGAGATTCTGCAGCGGGAGATCGGCTGGGCCGACCTGTCGATGGAGATCTCCATCACCATTGCCGATAGCCGTATCGCGATTGAGGAGTATGTACAGGCCGGTTCCGAAGATCTGGGGGCGATTGAGGCGGAGTATCGCCAGACCCTGAAGGCCTTTGATGAGATGGTTCATGCCCTGCTCAAGGGAGGAGAGGTCAACGGAGAGAAATTTGTCGGGGTCAGCAACCGCAAGCTGCGCAAGCGGGCAGCCGGATTGGACAGTGTGCATGATCATACCTTCCAGCAGGGGGCCGAGAAGCTGATGGAGAGTCACCGTGCCGTGGTGCAACTGGAAGAGGAGATCGGCAAGCTGGATGTGGTGGCTGATGAAATGGGTGAGCATCTCAGTGAGATTGCCACCACCATTGAGGAGCGGGCGCGTACCGAGATGAACCATTCGCAGGCACTTTCAAAACAGACAGCGAACAAGATCCGTTCGCAATCGACCTGGACCATTCTGCTGATTCTGGCACTGGCGGTGGCGGTCAGTATTCTGATCTCACGCTCCATTACCCGATCCATCGGCATGTTCTCCACCCTGTTCCAGAAGCTGACCCATACCAGTGACTTCTCCATGCGCTATGAGGAGGTGGACAGCAGCACCGAGATCGGCAAGATGGGAGAGGCCTTCAATGAACTACTGGGCAATCTGCAGTCGGCGATTGGTGAGAGCAATCGTGTGGTTGGGGATATCGCCAAGGGGGTCTTTGATAGCCGTATCCACTCCAACTTCAACGGAGATTTGACTACCCTGAAAGAGGGGATCAACCACTCGGCCGAGAGTGTTGAGCGCACCATGCAGGGGTTGACCGAGGTGATGCAGGCGATCACCCATGGCAACTTCGGCTACCGTCTGGAGGGGGTGGAGATGGAGGGGGGCTTCCGTGATCTGCTGATCAACACTATGGAGACGATGGAGTCGGCGATCAGTGAGATCAACAGTGCGATGGCGGCGGCCTCCAATGGAGACTTCACCCAGCGCGTCAGCTCGGAGCTGAAAGGCGATATGGATGCGCTGAAGCAGGGAGTCAATCAATCTCTGGATAATATTCAGCAGGCGCTGGATGAGGTGGGTGATGTCGCCAATGCGATTGCCACCGGGGATCTGACACAGCGTGTCAATGGCAGCTATCAGGGACGTCTGGGGGATCTGAGGCAGGCGCTCAACCGCTCCACCGAGAAGCTGTTTGAGATGGTTACCCAGGTCAACAGCGGTTCCCGTCAGGTTGCACATAGTGCCGGTGAAGTGAGCTCCAGCAGTGATCAGCTGGCGAAGCGCACTTCCCATCAGGCCGCCAGTCTGGAGCAGACTGCAGCCAGCATGGAGGAGATGACGGCAACGGTGAAGATGAATGCAGAGAGTGCCCATCAGGCCAACCAACTGGTGGGTAATGCAAAGCAGGAGGCCCACCGTGGCGGTGAGGTGGTGAGCCGGGCAGTGACTGCGGTGGCACGGATCAAGGAGTCGAGTGAGAAGATCAATGACATCATTACCTTGATTGACGGTATTGCCTTCCAGACCAATCTGCTGGCGCTCAATGCGGCAGTGGAGGCGGCTCGTGCCGGTGAGCAGGGACGTGGTTTTGCGGTGGTAGCAGGCGAAGTGCGCACCCTGGCGCAGCGTTCTGCCGATGCCGCCAAGGAGATCTCAACCCTGATTGAGGAGAGTGCCCAGCGAGTTGGTGAAGGGGCAGAATTGGTAGGCCATACCGGAGATGCACTAAAGGAGATTCAGGTCTCGGTAGAAAAGGTCAATGCGATTGTCAGTGAGATCAGCAATGCCAGTCAGGAGCAGAGCCAGAGCATTCAGCAGGTCAACCGTGCGGTGGCCGATCTGGAGGGGGTCAACCAGCAGAACAGTGCGATGGTCGAGGAGAGTGCAGCAGCCAGTACCGAGCTGGATGCCCAGTCCCGACGCTTGACCGAGTTGATGCAGTTCTTCAATGTGAAGTCGGCCTCTGCGCTCTCTTGATGCTTCGTATATCTATATCGCAGATCGGGTAATGCTGGTAGTGGCCTTCCCTCTGTTCAGGATAGTGCCGTGAATAGCTGGGCAAAGAGGTTCTGGGCCTCGTTGGACAGTTTACGGTAGTGCTCCAGTAGCAGCCTCTCCTCCTTGCTGATCGGGAACTCATCTTTGCCGTTGTGGCAGGGGGAACTGTCTGGTTCCCGGATGATCGAGGTTTTCAATTCACGTATTGGAGGTTCGCCCGTTGCCAACCATCCGTGTCGGACGCCAAGTGCGTCTGCAATCTCGGGCAGTCGGGTTGAAGAGGGGAGTGTTTTGCCCTCCAGCCATTTTCTTACCGCCTGTCTGGAAACACCGAATTGTTGGGCCAGCTTTGCCTGGTCGGCGGTGAGGTTATAGCCTGACTCCTGAATGGCTTGCTGAAGTCGTAGAGAAAAGGCTTCCAGAAACTGATCCCGCTCATAGCTCTCCTCTTTTTTACGTTGTCTGTTTTGTGCCAAGGCAACAACTCCTCAAGGTGTTTGTAATATTTTGTAACATTTTGCAATGTTATGTAACTTGCGGTTGCGGTTATTAAAACCTCTTGTTGCGGTTGATGATGCTGTGATATTCTTTAATTAGCAGTTACTTATTTAGTAACTGCAGGTTAATTTTCGCAATAAAAGTCCGTATTAATTGATAAATCAGGTTTTTATATTTTAAAGAGCCTTGTCGGGGAGGCGAAGTGAAGGGTTTTGCAGCCTAAAAGGGAGGGTAAATATGACGTGGCTTAACGGTACCTGATTACCCACAAAGTGCAGCCAACTCCTGATGCTGACCTATACTCATAGT
>CAYFOU010000196.1:0-5350 GCA_964344805.1 uncultured Piscirickettsiaceae bacterium
CAGTCTCTACAGGTTCCGCAGTCTCTACAGGTTCCGCAGTCTCTACAGGTTCCGTAGATGGAGTGGTTACAGGTGTGGTTATCGTGGCTTGAGGGGGAGCGGCCGCCTCTTCAGTGGCTGCCGGGAGAACAGTCTCGGTTTCGGGATGAGTTGGCGTCTCCTGGGTGGAGCTGCAAGCGCTCAGGAGCAGGGTGAGTGTAAGAGAATAGAGGGGAAGATGGCGCATGGTTCAGAGGCCATCCGTGCTATTCCTTGGTGGATGATGGGGTGTCGGGGCCATCTTCCAGGCTGCCATCCATCAACTCCAGTTCTTCATCGAGCATGCGCTCGCTCTCCTCATCCAACTCTTCATAACGATCTGAAAGAGGGGGTTCGTAGTGGTCCAGGCGGATGTTGTCAGCCTCTTTCTGAGCCTGCTTGCGTGCGCGCTCCTCCTGTTCACTGGGCTGATTATCTGCTTCGGTTTCAGTCTGGGTATCGGTCTCTGCAGCAGTGTCTTCGGCCGCCTCTTCTGCTTCGATACGATCCAGTTCAGCCTCCATCTCTTCGTCGCTAGGGGCCTGATAGTAGTCACTCTTGAATTCGGTGGGGTCGAAGGGTTTCTTCTCCGGTTCAGTAGCTGCTGTATCCTGAGTAGGGGGTGTAGTGTTCTGCTCAGGTGATGAGGCGGGAGCGGGTTCGGTCTGAGCCTTGGGTGCGTCGTCCTGATCCTTGGGCATAAAGAAGGGGGCAAAGAGAATACCGGCCTCAAACAGCAGCCACATCGGTATCGCCAGCAGGGTCTGGGAGATCATGTCGGGTGGGGTCAGCAGCATACCGATGACGAAGGCACCGACGATCACATAGGGGCGTTTCTCACGCAGTTTTTCGGGAGTGGTGGTCCCCATCCAGCACAACAAAATGGTCGCAATTGGCACCTCAAAGGCGACGCCGAAGGCGAAGAAGAGCTTCAGCACGAAGTCGAGATAGTCCTTCATGTCCGGCATCACCTGCACCCCCTCCGGTGCGGTGGTGGTGAGGAAGGCGAAGATCAGCGGGAAGACCACATAGTAGGCGAAGGCCATACCGACGTAGAAGAGGATGGTACTGGAGGCGGCCAGTGGCAGCACCATGCGACGCTCATGCTTGTAGAGCCCCGGTGCCACAAAGCCCCAGACCTGATAGAGGATGTAGGGAATTGCCAGATAGAATGAGAGGACCAGTGCCAGTTTGAATGGGGTGAGGAAGGGGGAGATCACCCCGGTTGCGATCATGCTCTGCCCTTCTGGCAGCAGTGTCATCAACGGGGTCGCAATGTAATGGTAGATGTCGTTGGCGAAGCCGAACAGGGCAAGAAAGAGGATCAGGACTGCCAATACAATCCGCAGCAGCCGGTCACGCAGCTCAATCAGGTGGGCGACGAAGGGCTGCTCGACCCCGATATCGAGTTTGTCGTCACTCATGTACGCAACTCGTCTTTTGGCGCATCATGGCTGGCGGTACCACTCTCCGCCTGCTCGGCAGCCTCATGGGTGGCGGTGACCACCTCGTTGGTGGTCTGCTTGATCTCATCCAGATCGGATTTGGTCTCTTCGATGATCTCGTGGAGGCCGGTCCCGGCGGTGTGCTTCTCCATCGCCTTCTTCATCTCTTCCGCCTTCAGTTCACGGTCGATATCCGCCTTGACGGTGCCGATAAAGCGGGTCAGACGACCAAACCACTTGCCGGCGGTGCGCGCCAGCCCGGGCATGCGTTCGGGGCCCACCACAACCAGGGTGACCACACCGATAATCGCCAGTTCCCAAAAACCGATATCAAACATTACGGGAGATTCAATAGAGTATGACTTCCCCTCTCAAGCAGAGAGAGGGAGGCAGAGAGGCCTATGCCTTCTCTTTCTGATCGACCTTTTCGCCTTCTACAACGTTCTCTTCTGCCTGCTTGAGTTGTGCAGGCTCTTCGGTAGCGCTGTTTTCGCTACCCTCATCCTTCATCGACTGCTTGAAGTTTTTGATGGCGCCGCCAAGGTCCCCACCCACATTCTTCAACTTCTTGGTACCAAAGATCAGGATCACCAGTACCAGAATGATCAGCAACTGCCAGATTCCAATGCCTCCAACGCCCATCGTACAACTCCCTTGTTCTGTAATTGGTTTTAATAAAGCAGCTCGTGATTATAGAGCCTTTAACCGAAACCGGGGAGATTTTTCCCACCCAGCAGATGCATGTGGAGGTGGAAAATTACCTGCCCCCCGCCCGCTCCGGTGTTGATGATGGTGCGGAACCCCTCATCCAGCCCCTGTTCCCTGGCGATGACCGGTAATTTCCGCATCATCCGTGCAATGATGGCATCGTCCGCCTCGGTCAGGGTGGCCAGACTCTCGGTGTGTTTTTTCGGGATCATCAGCAGGTGAACCTCGGCCTTTGGATAGAGGTCCTTGAACACCAGTACCTCATCATCCTCGTAGACCACATCGGCCGGTATCTCACCGGCCACCATCTTACAAAACAGGCAGTCGTTACTCATTACTTATCCCTTGCGGCTTTCTCTTCGTGGCCGGATAGGCCAAAACGGCGCTCCAGCTCACCCAAAATCTCATCCGGGGAGATTCCCTGCTGACTCAACAGCACCATCGAGTGAAACCAGAGGTCGGCAGTCTCATAGATGACCTGATCTCGATCTCCATCCTTGGCGGCGATCACGGTTTCGGTCGCCTCTTCCCCGATCTTCTTGAGGATGGTGTCGAGCCCCTTGTGGTAGAGGTGGGCCACATAGGAGGCTTTGGGGTCGGAGCCCTTGCGCTGCTCCAGCACCTCGGCCAGCTGGTTGAGGATCTCGCTCATGGTTCTGTTTACTCTCCTTTCTGATTCAGCAGGGCCTTCAGGCGGCGCACCCCGCTGGAGCGGCTCTCTACCCGTTGCTCAAGGATCTCTTCTGGTTGGACGCCATCCTTGTCATAGAAGGTGGCATTAGCCGCGTCATCAATTGACAGGGCGGAGCCATCGAGAGCCACTCCGGCAAACAGCCCACGGCTTCTTGACCAAGAGTAGATCTCGCTGTCGAGCGTGGCATCGGTGGCAACGGTGGTATCACGTCCGATCGGACCGGCTGCAATGGCGGCATCGACGCCAAGGGTGATTTTTCCATCCAGCAGTTCATCGATAGTGCTGGGGCGCTTGAAGGAGAGCACTACATCACTGGACTGGGCGCCAATCTGATAGCCGATACTGGCGCCAGTCATGCTGACGAAGATCGGGTCATTCCACTGATCCCCTTTACGGAACAGCATGATGCCGCTGCCGTGGCTGACGCCTACACCCCAGCCGACGCTGAGCATACCGGGCAGAATCACCACCCCGTCACTGCGCTGCAGCAGTCGAATCGGCAGCCGCTCCTCCTCTGGGCCATGGAGAATATCCTCCAGCACCTGTACTGCAGACCAGATGGTTGCCGTCTCTTTCCCCCCGGCCTGCGCCAACAGTGGTGTCAGCAGCAGAAAAAAGAGCGCAACCTTTTTCACTGGCTGTACATCTCTTTGGGGTCTTTCAGTACGGGCTCCACTGCTTCCCACTGCTGATCATTCAGTTGGTGGAAAAAGCAGCTATGGCGACCGGTATGACAGGCGATATTCCCCTTTTGTTCTACGGTTAGCAGAATTACATCCTTGTCACAGTCGAGGCGGATGGCGTGGATGATCTGTTCATTACCCGACTCTTCCCCCTTGCGCCACAATTTCTGGCGGGAACGGGACCAGTAGATCGCCACATCATTCTCTTCACTCAGTTTCAGTGCTTCACGGTTCATCCAGGCAAACATCAGCACATCGCCGGTGCCTACCTCCTGGGCGATGACCGGTACCAGCCCGTTCTCATCCCATTTGATCTCATCAGTCCAGTCACTCATAACAACACCTCTACCTTATTTTGTTGCCTTGTGCCCACAAGAGGATCATAGACGAACCTCAATCCCCTGTTCTGCCATAAACTGTTTAGCCTCACCTACAGTGTACTCGCCAAAATGGAAGATGCTAGCGGCCAGTACTGCGTCCGCACCTCCTTGGAGCACACCATCGGCCAGATGTTGCAGATTGCCGACCCCTCCGGAGGCGATCAGCGGCACCGAGACCGCCTCGCTTACCGCCTTGTTGAGCGGCAGGTTGAAGCCCTGTTTGGTGCCGTCACGGTCCATGCTGGTAAGCAGAATCTCGCCAGCCCCGTACTCCACCATCTTCTGTGACCACTCAATGGCATCAATACCCGTTGGCTTGCGCCCGCCGTGTGTGAAGATCTCCCACTTCAGCGGTTCTCCCTCCGCACTCACGCGCTTGGCGTCGACCGCCACTACAATGCACTGGGAGCCGAACTTGTCTGAGGCCTCGTGCACAAACTCCGGGTTGAAGACCGCTGCGGTGTTGATCGCCACCTTGTCAGCACCGGCGTTCAACATTCGGCGCACATCGGCCACCTCGCGGATACCGCCACCGACCGTCAGTGGAATAAAGACCTGGCTCGCCACCTGCTCCACCACATGGACGATGGTGTCTCGCCCCTCGTGGCTGGCAGTGATGTCGAGGAAAGTGATCTCGTCGGCCCCTTCGTCGTCATAGCGCTTGGCGACTTCGACGGGGTCTCCGGCGTCACGGATATCGACAAACTGCACCCCTTTGACCACACGCCCTTGATCAACGTCGAGGCAGGGGATGATTCTCTTCGCCAGCCCCATCTTACTTAGCCTCGTCGGAGTAGCGCTGCGCTTCGGCAAAGTCGAGCGTGCCTTCGTAGATGGCACGCCCGGTGATGGCTCCCATGATGCCGTGGTCGGCCACTGCGCAGAGCCCCTCGATATCGTTCATGTTGGTGATGCCGCCGGAGGCGACAATCGGGATGTTGACCGCGTCGGCTAGATTCTTTGTCGCCTCCACATTGACCCCCTGCATCATCCCGTCACGGCTGATGTCGGTGTAGACGATGGCGGAGACCCCATCGGCCTCGAAGGATTTGGCCACATCGGTAGCGTTCTGGTCGGAGACCTCGGCCCAGCCGTTGATCGCCACCATCCCATCCTTGGCATCGATGCCGACAATCACATGACCGGCAAACTCCTTGCAGAGGTCGCGGATAAAGTCGGGCTCGGTGATCGCCTTGGTGCCGATGATCACATACTGTACCCCGGCATCGAGATAGGTCTGTACCGTCTCCCGGGTGCGGATACCGCCACCGATCTGGATTGGCAGGTCGGGGTAGGCGGCTGCAATGGCGGTCACCACCTCGGCATTCTTCGGCTCGCCATCAAAGGCGCCGTTGAGATCGACCAGATGGAGGCGGCGCGCCCCCTGTTCCACCCACTGTGCCGCCATCGATACCGGGTCAT
>CAYFOU010000197.1:0-5337 GCA_964344805.1 uncultured Piscirickettsiaceae bacterium
GGTTCCCTAACTCACTCGAAACAGACATAAAAAAAGCGACCCCTCCGGTCGCTTTTTTTATGCCGCAAGAGTGGCGCAGTCAGAGCACACGACTCATCGTTGCCAGCAGCTTCTCCGGGCTGAATGGTTTTACAATCCATCCGGTCGCGCCCGCCTCCTTGCCTTGACGCTTCTTGTCATCCGAAGACTCCGTGGTCAGACAGAGGATTGGGGTAAACTTGAAATTGGGTAACTTACGCAGCTCTGCGATCAACTGTAAACCATCCATATTCGGCATATTGATATCGGTAATTACCAGATCAAAGTCCTGACTCTTGGCAATTCCCAACGCCTCAACACCATCGGAGGCCTCAGAGACATCATGTCCCGCCCCCTTCAGGGTAAAGGAGACCATCTGACGTAGCGAAGGTGAATCATCAACCGCAAGTATCTTCGTCATTTCCCTAATGAATCCTTGTTTAGAAAATCAACACATATAATACCAAGACTATACCGTTGTGTAACTACCAGTGTCAAAATCTCTTTGCATAAGGGGTTACTCAATTTCACCAGTAATTTCAGTCGGCTCCGGGCAGAAGCGTACCACCCTTCTACCCCGTTCAGTGGTGACAAAACACATCGAACGGAGTAGTTGATTCTGTTCCATTCTATAACGGCCGGAGCGCCCAAAATATGAGCCTCCCTCCTCAATCTGCCCCCACATCCCCAGACGCAGCAGCAGCATCAGATCAAACCCCACATTCTCCACCTGCAACAGGAAGTCATCTACCTCGAAGGTGGGATAGGGGCGCTCCAACAGCGCCGGATGCATCGGATAGAGTACATCCTCCATATCCCTCCCCAGCCCCAGCTCCCCCACCGGCGGCATCATGCTGTAGACCGGCTCTTCCCGGCTGTGATAGCTCATCAATGGGCGCACCATACGCAGACGCTGGTCATCAACCAGCATCATCACCACATCGAAAATTCCCCGGCTCTGCTGCAACAGCTGCCGCATCGCCCGGTTGAGATCACTGAAGCGCTTTCCATAGTGCACCTGAGCCACCACCTCTCCTCCACGCTGCTCCCACTCCAGCAGCGCAATATCGGCAACCTTTCGCCCCAGATCACTATCCGGCAGCAGCAGTGCCACACGGTTCTGCCCCTGCTCCCAGCCATACTCCATCAGGTTCCTGAGCTGCTCATACCAACTGATCGAGAAACTGTAGAGCTGATTCTGATCACCCACAGGAAGCGCTGTACGCTCCCCTGGATAGAGCCAGCGGGTCCCTCTGGGCAACTCAATTCGATCCATCTCCACCAGCTGCTGCTGGTGCTCCGGCAACAGTGGCCCAATCAGCAGATCCGGCTCCAGCTCCAGCGCCTGCAACCATTGAGTATAGAAAGAGCTCTCCTCATCCAGCGTATTGAAGTAGCGCAGATTGACCTCACACTCCTGCTCCAGCGGCTCCAGCGAGCCCGCAGCAAAGCCATCCAGCAGGGTCTGACCAAAAGGGTTCTGCTGATAGTCGAGCGGCAACAGCAGCACGACAGAGATTGCCTCCTCCCCCGGCTCACAATCCAGGGCGGATACAGTAAACGACAGCCCAAACAGAAAACCGAGCAGAAGGCCCGGTTTTATCAAAACATTCATGAAGATCTCTCTCCCTCTATCGATCCAGTGAATCTACTAGAGGGTAACCGATCCGGTCAAAAAGGGGTATCCACTCAGTTCGATACCACCAGTCGTAACGGCTCTTCCAGATCCTCACGGGACCAGACCTGCTCTCCAGCCGCTTTGAAGCGTGCAACGGTCATGGCTCCCCGGCTGATACGGTTGCGCCCCACACCCTCTTCCATCAGCTCGCTCACCCGCTCATGGGTCAGCTGATAGATCTCCACCGGCTCATACTCCTCATCCATCAGCACCAGCACCACCAGATCCCAGTTCTGACCAACACGCAGCTGCCCCACCCGAGGCTTTGACTTCTGCCCCTCAAACAGCACTCGCGCCTTGATCTGTACCCGGTTACCCTCGGCATCCAGTGCATCATAACCATTACCGGCCTCAACCAGCGTCATCCCCAGCAGCACCGCCACATCGTGGCGTGCAATTTCACCACTGATGGGCAAGGTCTTGCCGGTCATGTGTCGATAATCGGAGGCCAGTTTTCTCGCCTCGGACATCAACTTGTCAAAAGAATAGACAGACACCATTACTCTCCTTTCTTTACATGACTATGCTGCACCATAGGCACTCTTCACCCGTTTGGCCTGCTTGGCCATTCCCAGGTGCCCCATCACCTCCACCCTGGCTCCTTGACAAAGGTGGGTGATCTTCTTGTTCTGCTCCATAATCCGTTCAATACCCTGCATCGCTTCAGGGGGTAATGAATCGAGTCGATCCGGCGCAAAATAGTGCCTCAGTTTGGGTTCACGCTTTTGCTCCAGCTCAACCAGCTCTTCCCACTCGCTGCTCATTGCAAGATTGAGCATCTCATCGGTTAACTGGATCAATTCGTTGAGTTCATCCATCTCAACACCCTTACTGGGCCGCTGCCTGCCTCAGATCCTGCTTGTTGGCATAGTGATACTTGGAAGGAATCTGGTCCCACGCCTCTTTCACTTGCCCCAGCAGACTGGCACACTCATCCAGCATCTCGGCACTGTTCTTGCTGTTGGCCAGCACCAGACGGCGGGTTACATAGTCATAGAGAGACCAGAGGTTCTCCGCCAGCTCACCACCATCATCCAGATTGAGACTGGCACGCAGAGAATCGACAATTGCGATGGCCTGACCGATGGTCTCACCCTTCTGCGCAATCTCCTTGCGCGCCATCATCCCCTTGGCCTTGAAGATTCGGCTGATCGCACCTTCAAACATCATCTGCACCAGACGATGAGGGCTCGCCTCAGTCACCTGACTGTGAACCCCAACCTGCTTGTACTGATTCAAACCACGCTTTGCTCGCATACCCATTACTGTCTCTCCTGTCTTCTTATTGCTCTACGTTAAAACGCTCTTTTTAAAAAATGAAAAACCTTTTATCTACCGCCTTTATATACAACGTCCAATCCGTTTACTTCTTTAGTCGTTATTGCCACTCATCGCCTTGAAGGTCTGAGTGAGGAAGTTGCCGGTCGACTCCATCTGCGCCATCAGGGTATTCAGCGCATTGAACTGACGTCTCCAGCGCTCCTCCAT
This sequence comes from uncultured Piscirickettsiaceae bacterium, assembly GCA_964344805.1. GTDB lineage: Bacteria > Pseudomonadota > Gammaproteobacteria > Thiopontia. The sequence goes on from CAYFOU010000197.1 coordinate 3,185, forward strand.
CTTGGCCACCTTGGTATCCAGCTCCTCACGCTGTTCACTGATATCATCCAGCTTGTCAGTGAGGCTATCCATGCGCATATCCAGCGCCTCACCACTCTTCAGCACACTCTCCAGAATGCCATCCAGCTGTGAGGCATACCCTTCGGTATAGTGAACCTGTCCACGGGCACCGGTGGCGGTACCACGCACATCGATCATTAAACCTGTCGAGTCACCGGTCAGACTCTTGAGGAAGTAGTTATCCTGAACAATCGCAGGTTGACCATTGATAGTACCCGCCAGCGCCACCTCATCCACTGCATCCGTTCCAGCCACCGTTGTGCCTGAGGTGGTGGAGAGCCCCAACTCGGCCACTGTATTGTTATCCACTGAAGTGATCGTAACACCACTGGTGCTACCGGTCTGATTAGAGGTAATGACCATCTTGGGATAGGTGCCAGTACGGTCTACAGTAACCGTCACATCACCAGAAAACTCGGAATTGATCTGGGTCTGCATCTCTGTAGCCAGTGACTCGGCATCCTCATAAATCTGCTGGGTAAGATATATATTCTGAGTACCTTCCCCATCCAACGTCATCTGAAAATAGTTATTATCACCATCAATCTCTACCGTACCCGTCAGATAACTATCTACCCCCGGCGTTTCTGTACCAGAAGTTCTATCAATCCCAAGTTCACTATCAGTACTACTATCTTCACTAGTAATATCAATGCTACTGCTGCTCCCGATAGAGTTGGAGGTCATGATGAACTTGGGATCAGTTCCTGAACGATCCACAGTAACAGTGAGTGACACACCCGCAGTCACAAAGGCATTATCTGCATTAATTTTGGCTTCAATCTCTGCCGCCAGCGCCTCTGCATTCTCATAGGTTCCCTGATCCCAGTAAACCCTACCATTTCCAGTAGTCCCTTCACTCACCACACCATCCAGAGTCAACTCAACCCACTCATTACTACCATCAATTACGATGGTATCATTTAGATAGCTGTCTTCAGATCCAGTATAGGTGCCTTGGGTTGGGCCGGTCTCAAGGCCGGTATAGGAGCCTGCCGCTGCCGCCTTGGCGGCCTGATAGTTGGAGGTAATCTCAACATCATAACTGCCCACCACCGTATCATCGGTGGCAGCAGTCCAGCTGATCAAGGCATCATCGGTATCTCCACCACGGGCAAATACACGCGCAACGGTATCAAAATCATCCGTCAATGCACTATCCAGTTTGGTGGAGTCGATCTCCATCTTTCCATAACGATCCTTGGTGATACCGATATCACTCAGGTTCTGCAGGGTCGCCGGCATCGAACTCAACGCAGTGGATACCCCGGTCTGGATATCGGTAATGATCGAGCGCACCAGTGATTCGGACTGCAGGGCACCGGCATTGACGCCGTCATACTTGGCATACTCATCAAACACCGTCATCAAGGCGTTATAGTCACCAACAAAATTGGTGATGGCAGTTTTTGCCGTATCCTTGTCGTAACCCACATTCAGTGTATTGGTGGTGCCTACAGAGGTACTGAGCAGATTAATGGTAACCCCATCAATCACATCACTGACCGCGTTGGATGCATTGGTAACCGCCAGACCATTTACAATCATTCTGGAGTCGGTACCGGCACTACTCTGCGTCATATTCTGCTGAGCACTGCTATAGACAAACTGGGAGATCCCGGAGGCATTGGTATTGTCACCATCATCATCCGTTACCGAGACACCCAGGCTATTGCTGGCACCGGTATTGGTAGAACTCATGATCAGACGATAACCACTGCCATCATTGACGATACTGGCCGAGACGCCATTATCCTCACCCGCACTGTTGATCGCATCGCGCAATCCCATCAGGGTGTTATTGCTGCTGTCAATGGTAACGCTCACGGAGGTCTTGCTGGTATCCTGGGTAAAGGTACTACCGCTCCAGCTACCAAAATCGATGGTCATGGTACCAGTCCCGACCACATCCTCAATGCTGTCAAAGGTTCCACTGTAGACAGAGTGGGCCTTTGCCAGACTGGTCACCTCAATATCATAATTGCCGGGAATCGCAGTCTGACCAGAGGTAGTGGTTGCGGTAAAGACAGAAGTATCACTGCTGGTCATGGTACGACTCTGCAGCTTCTCCAGGTCATTGATCTCGGAGAGCA
>CAYFOU010000198.1:0-5327 GCA_964344805.1 uncultured Piscirickettsiaceae bacterium
GAGTCTGCCTTTTCTCTACTTGATTTGCGAGTGGTTTGCAGGATTTAGGTAATAGAAATTTTGACAGACTGCACCAACACTATTATTACCCAATGTTACGTAGTATTGGTTAGGCCTCTTTTATCGCACGCGCAACGGTGTAGGCCTTGCCCTGCTTCAGCTTCTTGTAGTTGCCGAAGACCTCCTTGAAGTTGCGCTTGATGAAATCCCGCAGGCCATTGATGGTGACCACCACCATCTGCCCCCCCGGCTTCATCTGCACATAACTGTCACACAACAGTATAGTCAGCAGTTCACGCCCCACCTTGGCAGGAATATTGGAGACCACGGTATCAAACTGCATCTCTTTCGGCACTTCACTCAACCCGTTGGAGAGATAGGCCCTGCAGTGGGAGAGCCCATTTTTCCCGGCATTGCGGTTGGCATACTCCACCGCCAGATAGTCTTTGTCGACCATGTGGACCCCCCCCCGGTGCGCCACCTTTCCCATCGCTAATCCTAAAGGACCATAGCCACAGCCGATATCGAGAATGGTCTCCTCTGCACCGATCTCCAGATAGTCGAGCAGCAGCGAAGTCCCTTCATCGATACCTCGCGGACTGAACAGCCCCCAGGTGGTGTTGAAAGAGAGATCGTACCCCAGCAATTGGGCATCAAACTGCAGATCCTGCTTGAGCTGAAGCAGTGACTGACAGCCAGATTGATGTTCACGAGGGTACTTCGATTTCATCGCTCCATTGTCTCATCTTGGGGCCACAGCAGGTATAATAACAGGCTGTTTTTTTACTCTTTAGTCAAGGATTCATCTTATGGAACTCAGCTCACTGACCGCCGTCTCTCCGGTGGATGGCCGCTATGGTCGCGCGACTACCGATCTCCGTCTGATCTTCAGCGAATATGGCCTGATCCGCCACCGGGTACTGGTCGAGGTACGCTGGCTGCAGATGCTATCCAACAACCCTGATATCACCGAGGTTCCCGCCTTCTCCGAGCATGCCAACAACATCCTCAACAAGCTGGTCGAGCAGTTCAATGAGGAAGATGCTCAGCGCATCAAGACCATAGAGCGCACCACCAACCACGACGTCAAGGCGGTGGAGTATTACATCAAGGAGAAGATCGCCGGCAATAACGAGCTGGAGGCAGTGAGTGAATTCATCCACTTCGCCTGTACCTCGGAGGATATCAACAACCTCTCCCATGCGCTGATGTTGAGCGAGTCCCGCACTGCGGTGATCCTGCCGAAGATGGATGAGATCATCGATGCGATGACGGCACTGGCCCATGAGCTGGCCGACGCACCGATGCTGTGCCGTACCCACGGCCAGCCTGCCAGCCCCTCGACGATGGGCAAGGAGGTTGCCAACGTGGTCTATCGTCTGCGCCGCCAGCGTGAGCAGATGGTGGCGATTGAGTTCCTCGGCAAGATCAATGGTGCCGTAGGCAACTACAACGCCCATCTTTCTGCCTATCCACAGTTGGACTGGGAGGGGATTGCACAAAGCTTCGTGGAGTCACTGGGGCTGAACTGGAACCCCTACACCATCCAGATTGAACCACACGACTACATCGCCGAGTTCTTCCATGTGATCAGCCGCTTCAACAGCATTCTGCTGGATTATGACCGCGATGTCTGGTGGTACATCTCGATGGGCTACTTCAAGCAGAAGACGGTAGAGGGCGAGGTGGGTTCCTCCACCATGCCGCACAAGGTCAACCCGATCGATTTCGAGAACTCCGAGGGCAATCTCGGTATCGCCAATGCAATCATGGGCCATCTGGCGGAGAAGCTGGTGATCTCACGCGGACAGCGCGACCTCACCGACTCCACCGTACTGCGTAATCTCGGCGTCGGCATCGCCCACAGCGTGATCGCCTACAACTCCACACTGCGTGGCATCAACAAGCTGGAGATCAACCGCTCACGGTTGGATGAGGACCTCGACAACACTTGGGAGGTGCTGGCGGAGCCGATCCAGACGGTGATGCGCCGCTATGGTGTCGACAGCCCCTACGAGAAGCTGAAGGCACTGACCCGTGGTCAGGGCATCACCAGGGAGGCGCTGCTCACCTTTGTTGATGGTCTCGACATTCCTGAAGAGGCGAAGGCAGAGCTGCGTGAGCTGAGCCCCGCCAGCTATATCGGTAACGCCGTGGATCAGGCCAAGAGGATCTAGTACTCATGAACGACTCAAAGATTGTTGTTGCACTCGACTTCCCCTCTGCCAATGAGGCGCTGGCACTGGCCGAGCAACTTGATCCACAGGCGTGCAAGGTGAAGGTGGGCAAGGAGCTGTTTACCCGCTCCGGCCCCAACACCGTCCGCAGGCTGGTCGACCAGGGCTTTGACGTCTTTCTCGACCTGAAATACCACGACATTCCCAATACCGTGGCTCGCGCCTGTGCTGCGGCTGCCGACCTTGGGGTATGGATGGTCAACGTCCACGCCTCGGGTGGCCGCAAGATGATGGAGGCAGCACGTGAGGCGCTGGGGAACGGTGAAGACACTCCGCTGCTGATTGCGGTGACCGTACTGACCAGCATGGATCAGAGCGATCTGATGGAGCTCAATGTGGCCGACACCCCGGCCAACCAGGTACTGCGATTGGCTCAGCTGGCAGAGTCCTCCGGGATGGATGGGGTAGTCTGCTCTCCACAGGAGATCACGCTACTGCGTGAGAAGATCTCCAGCGACTTCAAGCTGGTCACCCCCGGCATTCGCCCTGCGGGCAGTGCCAGCGGAGATCAGAAGCGGATCATGACGCCATCACAGGCGGTGGAGCTGGGCAGTAACTGGCTGGTAATAGGACGTCCGATCACCGCAGCAGAGGATCCGCTGGCGGCACTCAACGCGATCAATGCAGAGCTGCAGGGGTAAATAGAGCAACCGGCTGCCTTATATAATAGGCGGCCGAAGATTACTCGCCGGAGACCCCGACAATCGGCTTGATGGTGTTCCAGCGGTTACAGCCGGGACACTGCCAGTGGAGATTGTGGGCCTGAAAGCCGCACTGACTGCACTGATACTCCGGCTTCTCCTCCTGTAGCTGCTGGGTCAGCATCTGCAACCCGACCAGCCCCTCTCGCGCCCCCTTGTCTTCGGTATGGGCCAAATTGAGCTTGATCAACTGCTCCAGCCCCCGCACCGAAGGGCGCTGGGTAAGCTGCTCCACCAGATACTGCTCCGCCTTGCGTCCACCCCGCATCAGCCGGATCTGCTCCACAGTCGCCAACAATACTGTGGTACTGGGATGAGACTCCAGCAGTTCAGAGAGGTAGGCCAGCACCTCCTCCGGCTCCCCAACCGCACGATAGAGGGTCAACAGCGGCTGAATCACATTGGGTAGATAACTGGCGTTCTGCTGCTCAATCGACTTGTAGCTGGCAATCGCCTGCTCCACCTGCCCGGTGGTGGCGAGAATCTCGGCACGAATGATCATCGCCCGTACCGCATTGGGATCCTCCTTCAGCGCCTGCTCCACTAGGTGGGCCGCCTCCTTGAGGTCGGTAGAGACCCGTGCAATCTCCGCCTTTTCACAGAGAAACTGGGCAATGGTCGGGGCATTCTGCCGCCCCTCCCCCTGCTGCGCCCGCAGCATCTCAATGGCCCGATCCCACTCTTTCTCCTGCTGATAGATCACCACCAGATAGTCATAGGCCTCGGCGGTATAGCACCCCATCTCCACCAGACGTTCAAAAGGCTCCTCGGCATGGTCCAGCAGCCCCGCCTTCATATAGTCACGACCCAGCTCCAGCAGCGCCAGTGCTCGCTGCTTTTCACTCAGCTGCTCACTCTCCACCAGTTTGTTATGCAGCTGAATCGCCTGCGAGGTATCCCCCTGACGCCGGAACAGGGTGCCCAGCGCAAGATGGGTCTCTACCAGCTCGGGCGCCTCCTCCAGCAGCCGGGAGAAGAGATCGATCGCCCGCTCCTGCTCCTGATTGACCAGATAGTTGAGCCCCTGAAAATAGTCGGCAGAGAGGTTGCTGTAGCGTTCTCCCCCCTCTTTCTGTCTGGCCAGCCACCAGCCAGAGGCGGCCGCAACCGGCAACAGGATAAACCCCAGATAGGGGATCCACTCACTCATAAGTGGCGGCTTTCTCTGCTCTGCGTAGTCGCATCTTCAGAGAGAGCACCACCGGCAATGCCGAGAGGATACCCAGCACCACTCCGGTTGCCAGCACTGCAACCAGCAGGATGGAGAGCGGGAACTCGCCCTGCCCAAGATAGTAGTCAAAGGGAACCGGTACCGCATTGAGCACCGAAAAGAGGGTACCCAGAGCGGCTACCAGTAAAAAGAGAATCAGTGTAAAAAGGCGCATCGAATCAGCAACCGACGATTACCACTACCATATAAGGAATAAGGAAAAACCCGCTTACTGCTGGTCCTGCCACGCATCGTTCACCCGCTCGCGCAGCTCCTTGCCCGGCTTGAAATGAGGCACATACTTCTCCTGCAGCGCTACCGACTCACCGGTCTTGGGGTTGCGCCCCATACGTGCAGGACGATGATGAAGGGAGAAGCTCCCAAAGCCACGAATCTCAATGCGCTGTCCAGACCCCAGTGCATCGGTCATCGACTCGATAATGGTCTTCACCGCCATCTCCACATCGGTATAGGCCAGATGCGGCAGCTTTTTGTACAGCGATTCAATCAGTTCTGATTTCGTCATGACTCTTCCCAAATAGAATCAAATAGAAGGTTGCTCAATACTACCAAACAACCGCCTCTGAATTAACTATTAACTTCAACAATTTGGCACAGCAATAATCGTTTGGATCCGGCCTGTACGCCTTCAGGGCCAGGCGAAAAATGTGAGTTTACGCATTGTAAATGACCATTTTTCAACAACGCCATGGGGACGTACAGGCTGGAGCCGGGCGATTATTTAGGAGCCCATCTGCTCCTTGATCAGATCACCAATGGTGGTGGAACCGGTATCCTCCGCCGCATTCGACTCATTGTAATCCTTGATCGCCTTCTCCTCGTCCAGAGACTCTTTCTGCTTGATGGAGAGGTTGATGGTGTGAGACTTGCGATCAACACCCAGTACCGCAACCTCAATCTCGTCGCCCTGACTCATCAGGGTACGGGCATCTTCAACACGCTCACGAGAGATCTCGGAGGCACGCAGATAACCGGATACCTCATCGCTCAGTGCAATGGTTGCACCACGTGCATCAACGTCGGTCACCTTGCCGGTGACGATGGTGCCACGTGGGTTCTCGGCCACGTAGGTAGAGAATGGATCCTGCTCCAGCTGCTTGATGCCGAGAGAGATACGCTCACGCTCTGCATCGATCGCCAGAACCACGGTCTCAACCT
>CAYFOU010000199.1:0-5324 GCA_964344805.1 uncultured Piscirickettsiaceae bacterium
ATCCGGGCACCCAATGCCTGCAAAAAAACAGGTTTGCAGGATTTAGGTATAAAGCGACCAGATCGTCTCTGGCTTTCCGGGTCAGCCTATAGCTCACAGTTTGGATGTTTCAAATTGTTCTAATGCTATCGTTTGAATGTCATCCATGGTTTCATCGCATAAACCGCTTTCAAGTCCTTCTTTGACCAGTTGTTGCATGGCCGCAATTTTCTCTGTCTGATCCTGCTCCTTGCGGATTAGATCTCGGACATAGTCACTTACATTGCTATACCTGCCAAGAGAATCGACTTGGTGTTCGACCCAATCTTTCATTGCATCCGGCAGGGAGACATTCATTGTGGCCATTATTCAATCCTTGTCTGTTTTGTCATATTTTAGCAAATATTGCCAAACATTGAATGGTGAGCTGATTCACAGGTATTACTTTTAAGAGATAAACTTCCCACCCCGCAGACGTTCAGCCTCCATATTCTCCACCTCACGGGCACCGGAGATTACAATCTCTGGATCGGGCACAAAATCGAGTTCCGGGTTAAAACGCTGATAGGGCACGGAGTTCAAAATGGCCTTCATCGCATTAAGCCGAGCCAGATACTTGTCGTTGGAGCGGATCACCGTCCACGGTGCATGGCTGGAGTGGGTACGCTTCAGCATCTCGTACTTCTGGTTGGTGAAATCATCCCAGCGCTCCTGGGCCTGCACATCCACCTCACTCAGTTTCCACTGGCGTAGCGGATCGGTCTTGCGGCGCTCAAAACGACGTGCCTGCTCATCCTTGGTCACACTGAAATAGAGTTTCACCAGAATGGTTCCCTGGCGTACCAGATCCTTTTCAAACCCGGTCACCCCACGCATGAAGTTGTCATACTCCTCCGGGGTGCAGAAACCAAACACCGGCTCGACCATTGCGCGGTTGTACCAGCTGCGGTCAAACAGCACCATCTCACCGCCATGGGGGAGTTGTGCGACATACTTCTGGAAGAACCACTGGCTCTTCTGCTCGTCGGTCGGTTTGCCCAGTGCCACCACCCGGTAGTGTTTCTCGTTCATGTAGCGGGTCACTCGACGAATGGTGCCCCCCTTGCCGGCGGCATCGCGCCCCTCGAACAGGATCACCATGCGACGACCGGTCTCCTCCAGATAGCGCTGCAGTGCCAACAGCTCTGCCTGGTACGGCTTCAGGGATTGCTCCTGTTTACGCCGTTTATGAGCCTTTGTGGCCTTGGAGAGTTTCGTCTTGCACTGCTCCAGTTCGGCCTGCAGGGATTCAATGGTAGGTTGGTCTTTTGTGCTCATCGTCGAATTCTCGCAAAAAATAGAGGGTCTATCGTTCTGATTATACATAGGCGGGGAAGTAATCAACCCTTGTTTGACCGCTTTGGCTGCTTTTCTCTATCATGGCGGGCTATGTTGCCGACCCACTTTCTCAAGCAGAGCCCGCTGCTGCGGATTACGCTGATCTGGATACTCTGGACCACACTCGCCGCTGCGTTGATCAACCTCCTCTCCCCGCGCCACTTTGAACAGCTGGTGGGGTGGTTTCAGTCACTCCCGTACCTGGCGCTGGAGGCCTATCTACCGCAACTCCTCTATGGATTGCTCTTCTTTATTATTGTCACCGCCTTTATTCGTTCGCTCTCCTATATCAAGGTCTTTCTCTACTCTACCGCCGCCTTTCTGATGGTGGTCTTCTACGCCTTTGCGGCGATTGCACCCGACAGTGATTTCTATCGGATAGTGGAGATCTTCTACGGCCTCAACAGCCCACCCTGGGCTAAGGTGATCTACATCATCCTCTGGACACTCTTCTTTGGTGCAATACTGGAGCTGCTCTTTATCCGCTTCCTCTCGGTCACCCATTACCGGGAACAGTCGTTGACCCGTGCCGATTTTGACCGGGTATTGCACCAGCATGATCTCAATTATCGGGCAATCCAGATTGTGATCTGGGCCATTCCGACGCTTGGTTTTCTGGGTACTGTGGTGGGGATCTCTTTTGCACTGGAGAAGGCGGCAGAGATGCCCATCAATCTGCTGGATGAGGTGGCGGTCGAGGTCTGGTTTACCGGCATCGTCCATGCGTTGGGATACGCCTTCTACACCACCATTGCAGGGTTGGTTCTCTCCACCATCCTCACCATGCTCAGTTCATTTATCTCCACCCTGGAAGAGCAGGAGATCAACAACCGCGTCTCTGAAACCTGATGTATCACCCCAAACATCGACCTTCTATCTTTGGGGTGGCCAGTATCGACCTCTTTGCCTCCGCGCTGGGGGCCTTTGTCATCTTGACCATCGTTTCGCTCCCCTTCTTCATGAACAGCGGTAAAGAGGGGGAGGCTGAACCGATGGAGGCGGAGATGCGTAAACTCTATCGTCAGCGCCAAACCCTGCAGCAGCAGATTGAGCAGCTGGTGGAGGAGAATGAGCGCATCACCATAGAGGATCTGGAGCTGCTGTTACTGGTCGATTTCTCCAACTCCTACGCCAATTTTCTCGATGGTTTGGAGTATGAACTGCGAACACTGGCCCGTTTTTGGGAGAAGCGCAACAAGCGGATTCTGGTTTCACTGCTCCTTTATGGAGACCAAAAAACGCGCTATCCGATTCTCAGGGCCAATATCGATACTTCTGATGATAGAAGCAATTTGGAAGAAATTACTGCACTTTTACGAAGAATTCGCAGCGAATCCTTCCAGCAGAACAATAATAGCCGACTTAACAGGGATGGTCCGGAGGCGCTTCACCTGGCGATAAATGAGGCACTTTCGTTTCAGTGGGTGTTGCCTCAACCGCAGCGTTTTGTCTTCATCCACTACGATAATGTCTGTTACGAGGAAGAGTTGGAAAATTGTGGAAAAAACCTGAAGAGATTGAGCCATCAGGTCGATACCCTGTTCATGAAGTACACTCAGACCCCGATCAGTGTGGATCGCCAACAGGCCATTGTGCTGGCAGAGGAGAACAACGCCACCTTTATCGACAGTGGACAGTCGTGGACCTTGCAGATCTTCAGTAGTGCAGACCGATCCGGTGTTAAGGATGGATTAATAGAGCAGTGATAGAATGGTAAAAACAGGAGAAAAAACGTGAAAATGGTTCGAATAGTTGCAATCTTGTCTATCCCAATGCTGCTCAGTGGCTGCTTTGTTGGGGAAACCGCTGCGTTGGTGGTGCAGGCCCCGTTTGAGGTGGCCGATGTGGTAATCCCGGGTGATGCTGGAGATGCAGTGGAATCGGTAGGGGAGGGTGCTGCCTGGGTAACCGATGCGATTATTCCTTTCTGATTGACGTTTAACGATTGTCGTTATACATTTTGTAGTGTGATCAAGAGTTTTCACTGCAAACAGACTCGGCAGCTTTTTGAAGGAAAAGTACCGAAAAAATTTCAATCACTTGGCCGACAAGCGATAAGAAAGTTGCAGATGCTGGATGATGCGGTTGAGATCAATGATCTTCGTTCTCCACCCGGGAACCGATTGGAGTCATTGAAAGGTGATCGGGATGGTCGATGGAGTATTCGTATCAATCAGCAGTGGAGGCTCTGTTTTACATGGAAAGAGGGAGAGGGTGGTCCCTCTGATGTTGAAATCGTTGATTATCATTAGGAGTATAAAATGCGACCTGTGAACAAGATGCCTTCGATTCACCCAGGAGAGATTCTAAGAGAGGAATATCTTAAGCCGCTGGAGATGAGTGCAAATGCGTTGGCCATTGCATTGCGAGTACCTGCTCCAAGAATTAATGATATTGTGCGGGGAAAAAGGGGTATCTCTGTTGATACAGCCCTTAGATTAGGGAAATACTTCAATACGACAGCACAATTCTGGCTCAACTTGCAGAATAGCTATGACTTGAAGACAGCGGACACCTCTACTCTGAGTGAAATCTTGCCTCGAGCGCAGGTTCAATAGTTATTGAGCCACTGATACCCCAACTTTTCCATACACTCTGAAACAAACCACATACGCTGAGTGAAGATCTCGTCTTCCTCATCCAGTGTGCGAGGGCGGAAGTTGTCGAGATCGGCGTAGTAGAAGACATCACGTACCGGAATGGCTTGATAGGAGTGTTCGTTACAGCGCTGATAATCAATCTGCATTTGTGTGGAATTGTTCTCCGGGTGGATCCAGTGACCACTGCAACCGCTTAAAAAGGGGAGCAGAATGGCCAGAAGCAGCTGTTTCACTGCCCGTAATCCTCTATTTTTGCCTGATCTAGTGCAGTTTCCAACCCCTTAAAATGGGAGGTATCGGTATCAATGACCTCTATTTTGCTTTGGTGAAGCGCTTCCAGAGGAGTAACGGTCAATGCTTCATCTACCTTGTTAAAGGCAAAAAAACCGCGCTCGGTTTTAACGACCGCTTTTAGTCGAATCACCTCTATTTCTTCGAAGATCGATTCAATAGACGAATAATAAAAACATGTTTCTGCATTGAATGTCCATCCATGACTATGGAATCCTCCACTCTCTGGAGCTTCACACACTCCATTTGTGGGAGAAAAACGGGGTAGATCAAGCCATGTGGGTTCAATTTTCCCGTGGTCAGTAGAGTAGAGTACCTTCTCACCCAAGCCGGTTTGATAGAGGTGATTTTTCAGATTTTCTACCTCATCTCCAGCATAAAGGTCGGCTTTGTGGGCAATAATCAGATCAGCAATCTCCAATTGCTGATTGAAAACAGGGTGTTCTGTGTAGCGAATGTCGTCGATCTTGCGTGCATCTACCAAGGTAACCGTTGCATGCAGATCCAGTACGGTTTCATATTCCGGTTGCAAAAGGGCGGTGATAATCTGTCGGGGATGACCCAGTCCGGTGGGTTCAATCAGTAGACGATCTGGTTTTGCTGTCTTCAAAAGCTGGTTTAACGCCACCTTCATCGGCACGTTTGCGGCGCAACAGAGGCATCCACCTGGGACCTCATGAATAAAAATGGTTGGTTCTTGTCGGTTACTTGCCTCTAACAGGCTGCCATCTACGCCAATCTTGCCAAATTCATTGACCAGTACCGCCCACCGTTCACCTTCCGGTTTTTGGTGCAATAAAGCGTCGATGGTGGTGGTTTTGCCGACACCAAGAAAGCCGGTAATGATGTTGGTGGGGATGTGTTGAAGGGGTTGTTTCAAGGTTGTGGTTTGGTTGCAGTGGCACATAGGGAGATAAATGGTGTGCCTTGTTGCTCTTTGATATCCGCATCCATGAAACCAGCGGCGGATAACAGGTCTGTCAACTCTTCTCTGGAGTAGAGTCTGAAAATGTCAGCTTCCAGATTGTTAACGCTGGAGCAAGAGCGCAGCTATTCGCCGCATCCCATTAGTTGAAA
>CAYFOU010000200.1:0-5082 GCA_964344805.1 uncultured Piscirickettsiaceae bacterium
TTTTTTACAAAAATATTTAAGGCTGCATAAATAGAACAGATCCACTCATTCCTATCCACTGCTTGACCCCCCCTCCGAGAACTTCTACGATGCTCCGGTTTTTAACCGATTGTTACTTAAGAATACGTGTCTACCCCAATCCTCAGCTTTGAAGAGATTCGCAGCCTGATCCAGCAGGATCTTGAAGCTGTGGATGCACTGATCCTGCGCCGACTTCAGTCTGACGTGGTACTGATCAACCAGCTCGGCCACTATATCATCGCCGGTGGAGGCAAGCGTATTCGCCCAATGGTCGTACTGCTGGCCGCACGTGCCTGCGGAACCGAGAGCCAGAATGCCGTTCAACTGGCCACAGTGATCGAGTTTATCCACACCGCAACCCTGCTGCATGATGATGTCGTCGACACCTCTGAAATGCGCCGCGGCAAGGAGACCGCCAACGCCGTATTCGGCAACCAGGCTGCCGTACTGACCGGAGATTTCCTCTACTCCCGCTCCTTCCAGATGATGGTCGAGGTACAGAATATGCGGGTGATGGATATCCTCGCCGAGACCACCAACGTAATCGCCGAGGGTGAGGTGCTGCAGTTGATGAACTGCAACGACCCGGACACCGACGAAGAGCGCTACTATCAGGTGATCTACCGCAAGACCGCCAAGCTGTTTGAGGCGGGCGGGCAACTCGGTGCCGTCGTAGCCAACCAGCCGCCTGAGATCGAACAGGCACTGATGGATTACGGTAAACATCTCGGCAACGCCTTCCAGCTGATTGATGATGCACTGGACTACAACGCCTCAGCCGAGGAGATGGGCAAGAACGTCGGCGATGATCTTGCCGAAGGGAAACCCACCCTGCCACTGATTCATGCGATGGCAAACGGCAATGAGGAGGAGCATGAGATGATTCGCAACGCCATTGAGAACGGTGGCAGCGATCAGTTTGATCCGATCATGGCGGTCATTCAGCACACCGGCGCCATTGAGTACACCCTGAAAGCGGCACAACAGGCCGTCGAGAAGGCGATTGAAGCCGCAATGAAGCTACCCGAATCTCCCTATCGGGATGCACTGGTCGCACTGGCCCAGTTCACCCTGACCCGCACCCATTAAACCCGCATTCCAACCAGGTAATATTTCGTAAAACGATAACGCTTCCCAAACCAGTTGTGCTTCACTTAGGACATATTCACGCACAATTTATGAGGAGAAGGAAGCATGAACGCACAATACGGCTTCACGCTGATTGAACTGATCATCGCCATTGCCATCATCGCCGTTCTGGCCTCATTGGCAATCCCCTCCTACAGCCAGTACACCACCAAGGCCCACTACTCGGAGATCGTGATGGCCGCACAGCCGGTCAAGATCGGCGTAGAACAATGCTATCAGATCCGCCGTGACCTCAATGATTGTAATGGCGGCAGTTATGGCGTTCCCGCCAACACCACCTCAGTAACAGGAGCCGTTGACTCCATCTCCACCAGCAGCGGCATCATCACCATCACCCCCGATACCGCCAATGGCATTATTGCCACCGATACCTACATTCTCACTCCAACTGCAGCCTCACCCTTGAGCTGGGCAACCAGTGGAGGCGGTGTAACCAATGGTTACACCCACTAAAAAAGGGTGCTGCCTTTCAGCTGCACCCTCTTTGATCGAGTGAAATCTGTAATCGCTTACAGGTCACCCTCGTGCTTCTCGAGGTAAGACGCAACACCTTCTGGAGTCGCCTTCATGCCCTCGTCACCCTCCTGCCAACCTGCTGGACAAACCTCACCATGCTCCTCGGTGAACTGCAGCGCATCGACCATGCGGATCATCTCGTCGACATTACGACCCAGTGAGAGATTGTTGACCACCTGATGCTGAACCACGTTGTCCTTGTCGATCAGGAACGAGGCACGCAGCGCAGGGGCCCCGCCAGGAACCTGGATACCGTAGGCCTGAGTAATCTCCTGCTTCATGTCACCCACCATTGCATACTTCACCGCGCCGATGCCACCATCCTTCACATCGGTATTGCGCCATGCATTGTGCGTCCAGTGCGAGTCGATAGAGACGCCTACCACCTCGACATTGCGCTTGGTGAACTCCTCCATGCGGTGGTCAAAGGCCAGCAGCTCGGATGGACAAACAAAGGTGAAGTCGAGAGGATAGAAGAAAACCACGGCATACTTGCCCTGCTTTGCCTCATGGAAGTTGTATGTAGCGTTGATCTCGCCATTGCCCATTACCGTTGGGGCAGTAAAGTCCGGTGCCTCACGTCCTACTAATACGCTCATATTGTGAACTCCTTGTGATCTATAGTAAAAATTTGTTCTGGGTAGCCTGCTGCCAGGGGACAGCCTCCTCGGCCATATGGTTCAAAAAATTAACATGCGTCAAATTTTTGAGTGGGTGAATCATAGCGTCTTTACACCATCTGTCAAGACCCACCATTTCAATCAGGTATCAAAATCTTTAAGGGAGAGCGAAAAGGGCTTTGGCTCGGAAAAATCTCCCTCCGGTTTCCAGGCATGACCATAGACCACCTCCCAGCTTGCAACCACCCGTCCCCGCTCATCCCGCAACGGATAGCCTCGCTCCAACTGCTGCAACACCGAACGCCCCATCAATCCACTACGCCGCCCCCCATTGACATTGGTCGCTCCCAACCCCTTCAGATCTCGCATCAGCCCCATCACATCTGGGTAGGTCAGGGTAAAACGGTCCACACTGGTCACCGGCTCTGCAAAACCTCCCTGCAGCAGCAGGTCACCCACCTGCTGCAGATCCACAAAGCGGTTCACATGAACCTGATCATCCACCGTTGCCCAACTCTGGCGCAGCTCATGAAGTGTATCCCCACCCGGTATCGAGAAGGTGAGCAACCCGCCAGGCTTCAACACCCTTCTGAATTCGGCAAAGACCCCCGCCAGATCGGCACACCACTGCAGGGTAAAGCTGGAGAAGATCAGATCGACACTCTGATCCGCCAGCGGAATCTGAGCGGTATCGGCACAGAGAAAACGCTGCTTCGACAGCCACCGCTTCTGCTGTCGCGCCTGCAGCAGCATCCCCTCGGCCAGATCGAGCGCAATCACTCGGCTCTTCTTGAACACCCCCTCCAGCCCGCGACTGCAGTAGCCAGTCCCGGCACCAACATCAAGAATGGTTTGCGGTGCAATGCGTTCATACTGGAACTGCTCCAGCATCCGATCCGCCACCTCCCGCTGAAGTTGTGCAGCGGCATCATAGCTGCCGGCCGCACGCTCAAAATTGGCGCGGATCTGCCGCCGCTGCAGCCGGTAGTCACGCTCCTGCAAAGCTCACCACCTCACTCAGGAAACGTTCTGCATGACTCAGGAACGGGGCGTGGCCAGCTCCCTCAATCACACTCACCGAACCATGAGGCATGCGATCTGCCGCCTCCTCTCCAGCCGACACCGGCACCAGTTGATCCCGCTCCCCCATAATCCAGTGGGCGGACTGCTGAATCATTGCAAGCTGCTCCCGGAAATCGCTCTGGTTGAGGATCTCCAGCCCCGCCTCCAGCGTACCGGGTTGTGGCTCCATCGACAGAGCGGTCTTCAACTCCTTGATCCGCTCCTTGCCCCCCTGTACACCCAGCATCTGCAAGGTAAGGAAACGACCGATGGTAGTCTCACGAGAACGGATCAATTCACTGCCAAAATCATCGAGAATCTTCTGTTTAATCGCCTCTCGCCAACCATCGCCCTGCACAAACTTGGGAGTTGCCCCCACCAATATCAGCTGCGATATCCGCTCCGGCATCTCCAGTGCCGCCTGTAGCGCCACCTGCCCCCCCAGCGACCACCCCAGCCAGATCGCCTGCTCAGGGACCTGCTTGGCCACATCCTCCACCATCGCCTGCAGATTCATGATCTCCAGCAACGGACGTTGGCGATAACCAGGTAGATCAATCACCGTCAGCTCAAAGTGCACCTGCAGTGCTGGCAACAGTGAATCCCACACTGCTCCGTTAAAGCCCCAGCCATGGATCAGCACCAGATGCCGCTTCATGACAGCGCCTCCAGCAGACGATCCACCTGTTCAATGGTGTGGTTTGCCGAAAAGGTGATGCGCAGCCGTGCACTCCCCTCCGGCACGGTGGGAGGACGGATCGGAGCCACCAGAATACCCTGCTGCTGCAGACTCTCCGATAACAAAAGCGCATCTACAGATTCACCGACCAACAGTGGTTGAATGGGTGTAGAGCTATTCATCAACTGCAGCCCCAGCTCTGCCACTCCACTGCGAAAGCGCCGGATCAACTGCTGCAGGTGGTCCCTTCGATCCCCGGCACTTTGTAACAGCTTCAGCGCCACACGGGTCGCCTCTGCCTGTGCCGGTGGTGTGGCAGTGGTATAGATATAGGTTCTCGCCTGCTGGATCAACGTCTCAACCAACGCCTCACTGCCAGCAACAAAGGCACCAGAGACACCAAAGGCCTTGCCCAGTGTCCCCATCAGGATCGGCACCTGATCCACCCCCAATCCAAACTTCGCCACGCTCCCTCTCCCCTGTGGACCGTGTACACCGATACCGTGAGCATCATCCACCATCAGCGTCGCACCACCGCAACGACACTCATTGACCATTGCCGGTAATGGTGCCGTATCACCATCCATACTGAAGACCCCATCGGTCACCACCAATGTACATCCAGTGCCCGGTTCTGCCAGCCGATGCTCCAGCGCATTCATATCGGTATGTGTATAGCGCAGCAATTTGGCGCTACAGAGCTTTGCTCCATCCAGTAGTGAAGCGTGGTTCAAACGGTCATGGATAGTGCGATCTCTGCGCCCCAGCAGCGCCTGATGCACCCCAAGATTGGCCTGATAACCGGAGCTGAAGAGCAGCACACGTGGATAGCCAAGAAAATCGGCCAACTCCTCTTCCAGTGCATGGTGTGCAGCCGTATGGCCGGTGATCAGGTGTGCGGCACCACTGCCACTGCCCCACCGCTCTATCCCCTGGCGGAAGGCCGCTGCCACCTCGGGATGGTTGGCCAGCCCCAGATAGTCATTGCTGCTGAAGGAGAGATAGCGCCTGCCATCGATCTCCAGCTCTACATCC
>CAYFOU010000200.1:5092-5270 GCA_964344805.1 uncultured Piscirickettsiaceae bacterium
TGGAGACGACTCTTCGCTGACGGTAGAGTGACTGCGCCCTGCGCTGATCCAACGATTGCCGGAGCTGGAAGTCAATGTTCATCCCAGCACGACATCTTCACCCGCCAACGCCTCCAGCCCCAACTTGGCAAACAGGGTGGCATCGCTCTCCCCCCCTGCATTGGGAGTGGTCAGTAGC
>CAYFOU010000201.1:0-2282 GCA_964344805.1 uncultured Piscirickettsiaceae bacterium
TGATCTGGTGCTGATGGATATGCAGATGCCGGAGATGGATGGGATTGAGGCGACCGAGCAGCTGCGTCAGCTGGGGTACGATGTGCCGGTGGTGGCGTTGACCGCCAATGTGATGCAGCAGCACCGGGAGGCATTCCAGATGGCCGGAATTGATGGTTTTCTTGGCAAGCCAATCAATCGGGAGGAGCTGAGGCGGGTGCTGAAGCGCTATCTGCAGCCAGTAGAGGAGGGGGAGATTCCACAAGCGACCCAGCAGGTCGCGGTCAACCCGGTGGATGATCAGTTGATGGCTCTCTTCACCCAGCGTATCGGGGAGCACAGAGAGGATCTGGTGGTTGCGCTGGAGCAGGCCGATTGGGTCAAGATGCGGGCCATTGCCCACAATATCAAGGGGAGTGGCAGCTCGTTCGGCCATCCGGAATTGACCAAAATCGGCAAGGCGGTTTGTGTTGCCATCGATCAGCGGGATGATGTGGCCTCGAAACAGACCTGTGCTGATCTGCTGGCTGGAATGGATCAGGTACTAAACGCCCGGTAACTTATTGAGCCTATTCACATACTTGACTCATTCAATAGAATATGTGATTATTGATCTGCTATGGCAGTCAAAGACTATAAAAAATCGATATTCGAGCAGTTTGCCCGTACCGGCAAGGCCTTCAGCAATGCACATCGCATTGAATTGCTGGAGATTCTGGCGCAGGGGGAACGCACTGTAGAACAGCTTTCACAGGCTGCCGGACTCACCGTCGCCAACACCTCGCAGCACCTGCAGCTGCTGCGCAATGCGGGGTTGGTAACCGCAAGAAAGGTGGGGCAATACGTCCACTACAACCTCTCGGATGATCTGGTGATTGATCTGCTGGTTGCACTGCGCAAGCTCTCCGAGCGTCACCTCGCCGAGGTGGAGCGTCTGGTCAACACCTATCTCACCGTCAAGGATGATCTGGAGCCAATCCATATTCAGGAGCTGATGGAGCGTGCCGGTGACGGCACCGTTACCGTGCTGGATGTGCGCCCCGAGGCGGAGTTCGAGGCGGGTCATATCAAGGGTGCATTGGGCATCCCGATGGATCAGCTGGAAGAGCGTATCGATGAGCTGAAGCCGGGTCAGGAGGTGGTCGCCTACTGCCGTGGCCCCTACTGCATGCTGGCCTATGATGCGGTGGCCAAACTGCGTGAGAGGGGGTTCGAGGCGCGTCGTCTGGAAGAGGGCTTCCCCGAGTGGCGCAAGGCCGGTATGCCGATCGAGACCAACGAAGACTAAAAGCTTGAACAATCCGGTACACTATACTGGATGAGTGAATTTCCTGAACTTCTTGCCCCGGCAGGTACCCTGCAACATCTGCGTGCGGCATTCGCCTATGGTGCCGATGCGGTCTATGCCGGTCTGCCGCGCTACGGACTGCGGGTGCGTGAAAATGACTTCAATCTGAGCGGACTGGAGCAGGCGATCGGTGAGGCGCACCGGCAGCAGAAGCAGCTTTATGTGACGGCGAATATCCTTGCTCACAACAGCAAGGTCCGCACCTTCCTTGATGATATCGAGCCGGTGATTGAACTCGGTCCCGATGCGTTGATCATGGCCGATCCCGGTCTGATCATGCTGGTACGGGAGCGCTGGCCGGAGCAGACGGTACATCTTTCGGTGCAGGCCAACACCGTCAACTATGCGGCGGTTCGTTTTTGGGAGCAGCAGGGGATTGAGCGCATCATCCTCTCGCGGGAACTCTCGCTGGAGGAGGTGGAGGAGATCCGTCAGCAGTGCCCTGATATCGAGCTGGAGGTCTTCGTCCATGGTGCCCTCTGCATGGCCTACTCCGGGCGCTGCCTGCTCTCCGGCTATATCAACCACCGCGATGCCAATCAGGGCACCTGTACCAACGCCTGCCGCTGGGAGTACAAGGAGGTGGTGAGTGAGGTGGGTGAGAGCGGTGACCTGAAGCGTGCCGAGCCCTCCCAACAACCGCAGCGCATCCTGATCGAGGAGATGGGGCGTCCCGGTGAGGTGATGCCGATGGAGGAGGATGAGCACGGTACCTACATCATGAACTCCAGAGACTTGCGTGCAGTGGAGCATGTGCAACGTCTGGTGGAGATCGGCGTCGACTCATTGAAGATCGAGGGACGCACCAAGTCGATCTACTACGTCAGCCGCGTCTCCCAGGCCTATCGCCGGGCCATTGATGATGCAGTGGCCGGGCGCACCTTTGATACTACGCTGCTGGCCGAGCTGGAGAACCTTGCCAGCCGTGGTTATACCGATGGCTTCTTCAAGCGTC
>CAYFOU010000201.1:2292-5262 GCA_964344805.1 uncultured Piscirickettsiaceae bacterium
ATTCGCAGGGACACCGCCAGCTCTATGTGGCGGAGATCACCGATTATGATCCAGAGCAGCAGTTGGTCACGCTGGTGGCAAAGAACAAGTTTGGGGTGGGGGATCGTCTGGAGCTGATTCACCCTGCAGGTAATCGTGAGATCACGCTGGAGAAGATCTACAGCAAGAAGGGCGAGCCGATGGAAGAGGTGCCGGGTGGGGGCTACAAGGTAACTGCAGAACTCGATCTTACCCCGGAACAGGGGCAGTTCCTGTTTGCCATGGTGGCCCGCTTTCTCTGAATGAGCGAACAGCCCACTGAGCAGGAGTGCATTGAGCGCAGTGCTATCCGGCGTATCCTTTGGGCGCTGTTTGGCAGTGTGGTGATTGGAGGCCTCTCGACTACGCTATTTCTGCCCCACCATGCGTTGCTGATCGGTGTGGTCTCCCTGCTGGTGATTCTCTGGACCAATGAGGGGCTGCCGATGGGGGTGGTCTCGCTGCTGCCGCTGCTGCTCTTCCCGCTGTTCGGTATCCTTGAATTCAAGGCGGTCACCGTCAACTACGCCAAGCCGGTGATCTTCCTCTTCCTTGGTGGCTTCCTCATCGCCATCGCGATGAAGGAGACCGGGCTGCACAAGGTGATCGCCCACAATATCCTCACCCGCTTCCCCAACAGTGGACGGGGGATGATCTACTCGCTGGCAATCACTGCAGCACTGCTCAGCTCGATCCTCTCCAACACCACCATTACCCTGATGCTGCTGCCGATCGCCCTCTTCCTTACCGAGAATGTGCGGCTCAAGGTGCGCTTTCTGATTGCCACCGCCTACGGGGCCAGCATCGGTGGGGTGGTGACCCCGATCGGTACCCCTCCCAACCTGATCCTGATGGGCTATCTGGAGGATGCAGGACTGACCGCACCCACCTTCCTGGAGTGGGTCTCCCTCACCTTCCCGGTAGTGGCGCTGATGCTGCTGGTGGTCCCCTTCCTGCTCTCCATCGGGTTGGAAAATGAACCGATTGAGGATCGCACCTGTGAGGTGGGCGCACTGACCCCTGAGCAGCGACGCCTCTCTCACATACTCTATGGGCTGATTGCACTGCTGCTGCTCAATGCACCGCTGGAGCCGTTCTACAGCGGTTTGGGGTTGAATGAGAAGGGGCTGTTGCTCGGCTTCGGGCTGTTGATGTTTCTGCCCGGTGTCGGTTTTCTGCAGTGGAGCGACTTCAAGCAGATCCCGTTCGAGATCATCTACCTGTTCGGGGCGGGCTTCTCCATCGCCAGCGCCTTTATGCAGTCCGGTATCGTCAACGAGATCACCCATTATCTGCTGGTGATGGAGGCGCTGCCGCTGTTTGCGCTGCTCTTCCTGGTGGCGCTGTTTGTCAGCTTCTCCACCGAGGTGACCAGCAACACCGCGCTGATCTCGATCATGTTGCCGATCTTCTACAGCCTCTCACAACAGCTGGGTCTGGATCAGCAGATGGTGTTGATGGTGGCCACCATCGCCGCCAGCTACGCCTTCATGTTGCCGATTGCGACCCCACCCAATGCCATTGTGATGTCGAGTGGGGTGGTGCGGATTCGGGAGATGGCGAAGATCGGTTTCTGGATCAACCTGATCGGGGTGTTGCTGCTGAGTAGCGTTGCTTATCTGTATTGGCAGTGATTGGATGATTTAGGTTCTTTTTTGTGCCTTCACGGGTTGTTTGCAATGCCGGTTTATCATGCTACTGTTATGACTATAGTAATATGACTATGGTGATAAATATGCGAGTAGAAGTTTCAAAATCACAGTTCAAGGCAAAAGCACTCGAGTTTTTCCGTCAGGTTGAATCCAGTAGTGAACCGGTGATTGTTACCGATCACGGGAAGCCAACGGTCGAGATTCGCAAATATCGTCAATCCATAAGGTCGCCACTGGATATTCTCAAGGGGAGCGTGACGGAATATGTAGACCCCACTGAGCCCGTTGGTGAGAATGAGTGGGAGGTGCTGGCGTGATTGTGTTGGATACCCACACTCTGATTTGGTGGGTCAGTCAAGACAGAAAATTATCGTCAGTGGTTAAAAAGGCCATTGAGAAAGAGAGAGTCGATAGTGGTCAACTACTGGTGTCTGCGATCACTGCCTGGGAGATTGCAATGCTTCTGGATAGAGGGCGCTTGGCGCTAACCATGGATATCGATGAATGGCTGGCTACTGTCTCTTCTATTGAACATCTCTCATTTGTGCCGATTGATGTCAGCCTTGGTGTTCAATCGGTTCGTTTGCCGGGTGAATTCCA
This sequence comes from uncultured Piscirickettsiaceae bacterium, assembly GCA_964344805.1. Classification (GTDB taxonomy): domain Bacteria; phylum Pseudomonadota; class Gammaproteobacteria; genus Thiopontia. The sequence continues at coordinate 4,563 of CAYFOU010000201.1, forward strand.
TCCAGATCCAGCAGACCGCATCATTGTTGCACTGGCTAGACACCACTCTGTGCCACTGGTGACAGCTGATAGGAAAATACTCGACTACAAGCACGTCAAGACGATTTGGTAGCGCCTTGAAGGAGAGGTTGGCTTAGAAGAGGAAAGTCAAGGATTCAGCTGCTCGCGAATAATCCCCAGCTGCTTGTTGATGATTTGACGGATGCGTTCTTTGGTCAGTCCCACGGTGGAGGCAATCTCTACCAGTGTTGATTCGCCATAGCCGATGGCGAAGCGTCGCTTCATGATTTCACGATCCCGTTCTGAAGGGATCTGCTCGATCAGCTCCTTCACCAGGCGATACTGCATGAACAGGTCCACCTGCTCGTAGGCATCCTCTTTCTCATCATGGATTAGATCGATAATCTCCCCGGCCCCCTCCTCGTGGTTGATCGGCGTATTGAGTGAGGAGGCGACCCAGGTGGAGTGGAGTACCGAGATCACATCCTTCTCCTCCAACTCCAGTACTGCTGCAATCTTCAGCGAAGAGGGGATTCGGCCATTACGCTTCACCTCCTGATCAATGTAGTTGTTTACGTTGCGGTAGGTCTGGCTGACGTTGCGCGGCACCTGAATGGTGAAGGTGATCTCGTTGAGCAGGTTGAGAATGGTCTGCAGAATCCAGCGGGAGGCGTAGGTGGAGAATTTGTAGCCACGGCGC
>CAYFOU010000202.1:0-5261 GCA_964344805.1 uncultured Piscirickettsiaceae bacterium
CCAATCCTCTTGCGAGAACACCCGAATCGATAGTGCTGGCATGCGTGTGAATTTAGGTTACGTCTCCCGAGTCGATCCCGAAAAACGCGCGCGAATTATACAATGGGCTTTTCTCTACTACTAGTCCTAAATCCTCGTTAAAATGGCACGCCATGAGTATTTCCATCAAAACCGTCGACGAGATCGAAAAGATGCGGACGGCCGGACGACTGGCCGCCGAAGTATTGGAGATGATCGAGCCCCATGTTCAAATCGGGGTGACCACCGAAGCGCTGGACCGGATCTGCCACAATTATATTGTCAATGAGCAGCAGGCCATTCCCGCCCCACTCAACTACCACGGTTTCCCCAAATCGATCTGCACCTCGGTAAACCATGTCATCTGCCACGGCATCCCCAGCGACAAGAAGCTGAAAAAGGGTGACATCATCAATATCGACATTACCGTCATCAAGGATGGCTATCATGGCGACACCAGTAAGATGTTCATACTGGGCAAGCCCTCAATTCGCGCCCAGCGACTGGTACAAGTCTCCCGGGAATGTCTGCTTGAAGGGATCAAGCTGGTCAAGCCAGGCACCCATCTGGGAGATATTGGCTACACCATTGAACGATACGCCAAGAGACACAACTTCTCTGTGGTACATGAATACTGTGGTCACGGTATCGGCAAGGCCTTCCATGAAGAGCCCCAAGTGCTCCACTACGGTAAAAAGGGGACTGGCCCTGTTCTGGAGGCGGGCATGACCTTCACCATCGAACCGATGATCAATGCCGGCAAACGCCACAGCAAACTCAACCCCAATGATGGCTGGACGGTTACCACCAAAGATCGCAGCCTCTCTTCCCAGTGGGAGCACACCCTGCTGGTGACCGAAACCGGGGTCGAGGTATTGACCAAACGAGAGGAAGAGGATGACCTTTGAAACCAAGCTCAATGAGCTGTTTCAGACCGAGCCCATCAACCCGTTACAGATCCGCGACCTGATCCAGAGTGAACAGGCGACAATTGCAGAGGCATTCTACCAAGGCACATCTGCCAAAATCCTGATCCGTCGCCGCAGCGACACCATTGACCAGATACTGCAGAGGCTATGGGAGCAGACAGTATATGCATGCTGTAGCGAATGCGCACTGGTTGCTGTCGGCGGCTATGGGCGCCGGGAGCTCCACCCCCACTCCGATGTGGATCTGTTGATCCTGCTGGAACAGGGTAACAGCGACGTCCATCAGGCGATCAGCGACTTCATCACTCTGCTATGGGATCTGGGGCTACAGATTGGTCATAGCGTCCGCTCCATCGAGAGCTGTCTGGAAGAGAGCCAGCAGGATGTAACCGTTGCCACCAACCTGCTGGAAGCGAGGCCACTCTCAGGTCCAACCCCCTACTTTGCAGAGCTAAAAAGGGCGCTGAATCAGGATGCAATCTGGGCCAGCGGCCCCTTCTTTGTGGCCAAGCGCAACGAGCAGCAGGCACGCCTGGCCAAATACAATGACACCGCCTACAACCTGGAGCCCAATATCAAGGAGGGGCCCGGAGGGCTGCGCGACATCCAGAACATCCTCTGGGTGACTCGGCGCCACTTCGGATCACACAACCTGAAGGAGTTGATCGACCACCACTTCCTGACCCCGGAAGAGTATACCGATCTACAGGCAGGGCAGGAGAAGCTGTGGGAGATCCGCTTCGCTCTCCATCTGATCGCTGGACGAGGAGAGGAGCGGCTGCTGTTTGAACACCAGCCGGAGCTGGCACGCCACTTTGGACATCAGGACAGCAATATCAATCAGGGTGTCGAGGCCTTCATGTACAGCTATTTCCGCACCATCCGCGGCCTGTCACGACTCAACGAGATGCTGTTGCAACTGTTTGAGGAGCAACTACTGACACCACGAGAACAGCGCACTCCAATCCCGTTGAACCAACACTTCGGCACCCGTGGAGGCTACCTTACGCTGCTACAACATGATGCACTGGAAAGAGAGCCCTCACTGGCACTGGAGCTCTTCACCACCCTGCTGAAGCACCCTTCATTGAAAGGAGTCACCGCAGAGACCATCCGCCACCTGCGCACCTACCGTCAGTCGATTGCGGAGCACTTTGCCAAACACCCCCCCTCCCGTCAACGCTTTCTCCAGCTCTTCTATCATGGCATTGGGCTCACCCACACCCTGCGCCGAATGAACCGCTACGGCCTGCTGGGTGCCTATCTACCGGAGTTCGAGAAGGTGATCGGGCTAATGCAGCATGACCTGTTTCATGCCTACACCGTCGATGAACACACCCTGTTTGTGGTCCGTAATCTGAGGCGATTCACGGTACCGGACCATCACCACGAATTTCCATTCCAGAGCCAGCTGATCGAACAACTGAAACACCCGGAACGGCTCTATCTTGCAGGGCTGTTCCACGACATCGCCAAGGGGCGTGGAGGCAACCACTCGGAGTTGGGGGTAGAGGTTGTAGAGGATTTCTGCAAACGCCACTATGTCGACGAGAAGGGGGCCACAGAGATTGCCTGGCTGGTAGAGAACCATCTAATCATGTCGACCTTTGCACAACGCAGAGACATTGATGATCCAGACGAGATCGAGCGTTTCGCCAAAATGGTCGACAACCCATCCCGACTCGACATGCTCTATCTGCTCACGGTAGCCGACATCCGTGCCACCAACAGCACACTATGGAACCACTTCAAGGATGCCCTTCTTTTCAAGCTCTATAATGCTACCCGGAATCTGTTAAGCGAACCAGGGGCAGAGATCAATCACGCTGCAGAGAGCCGTCAACAGGCCCTGAAACAGCTCACTCTGGAGGGGCTCTCTACAGAGGCAATTAAACAATTCTGGGACGAACTGGGCGAAGATTACTTTCTCAAGCACGATGCACAAGAGATCCAGTGGCACACCTCAGCCATTCTGCAACAGCCTCAACGACCACTGATCACATTCCATATACAGAGTCATCAGGGAGGGACCGAGATTCTGATCTATACCCGAGATCAGCAATTCCTCTTCTCTATCATTGTGCATACGATGGAGGCACTCCACCTCGATATTCAGGCAGCCCGCATCAACACCACCCACAACAGCTATGCCCTGGATATCTTTACCGTACTGGATCAGAATGGAGAAACACTACGTGATCCAGGGTTACTGAAAAAGATCGAGGAGAATCTGACACGAGAGATCAACGCCCCCACCCTGATCCATCAGCCGGTCACCTTCCGCCGCTCACGCCACCAGAAACATTTCCGAGACCGAGGCCATGTCGCCTTCCGTCAGGACAGCCGCAAACGGCAGACAGTACTAAAGATTGATACTGCAGATCGCCCCGGCCTGCTCTCCACAATCTGCCAGGTGTTGATGGCACACAACATCCGCATCCATGCCGCAAAGATCGCCACACTGGGAGAGCGGGTCGAGGATATCTTCTGGGTCACCCATCAGGATAACAGTCCGCTGAGCGACGAGGAGATCCACCTCTCCATTGAAGATCAGATTCAACGCACACTGGAGGAATAAACCCAAAAGGCCCTCACATGGAGGGCCTTTTACTACCTATCGGATACTGATACGTTAGTCGAAGATAAACTCTCCACTACCGAGACGCTGCTTGATCTCACCGATTACACGCTCCTCATCCGCCTCATCCTTGGCCACAAAGGTAACCGAGAAACGAACAAAGTTACCGGCATCATCCCAAGGCACGGTAGAGATCATCTTCTCCTTGATCAGATACTGTGAGAACGCCTCACCACTATCAAAGGTAATCCCATCCTTGGTCGCCTTTGGTGCCTTCACATAAAGATAGAAGGTCGCCTTGGGCTTGTCGATGGTAAATCCCGCACTGCGCAGTGCGTCCACCAACAGATCATGACGGCGAGAATACTTGGCAGCGGTCTTTTCAGTAATCTCGGGGTGGTCGAGGCAGTAGACACCGGCATGTTGAATCGCTGCAAACTGGCCGGAGTCATTATTGTCCTTGACCGCAGCAAAGGCCTTCACCACCAGCTCATTACCGGCCACAAACGCCAAACGCCATCCAGTCATGTTGTAGGCCTTGGAGAGAGACTGGATCGCAATACCGACCTCTTTCGCCCCCTCAACACTCAAGAAAGAGAGTGGCTTTTCACCATCAAACATCAGCGCCGCATAGGCCTCATCCGAGACCACAACAATGTCATTCTCCTTGGCGAAGGCGATCACCTTTTTGTAGAAATCCTCTGTCGCTACCGCACCGGTAGGGTTGTTGGGATAGTTGATACAAAGCAGCTTGGCGCGCTTCTTTTGATCCTCGGTCAACGCATCCAGATCCGGCAGAAAATCATTCTCCTCCAGCAGAGGCAGATTGACCACCTCACCGCCAAGCCCCTTGGTGGTGCTACCGAGTAGTGGATAGCCCGGCGTGGTCATGATGGTAATGTCACCAGGATTGATAAAGGCCAGCGGCAGCAGCGCCAGTACCGGCTTACTGCCAATGCCGTGGTTGATCTCATTGACCGAATCCAGCCCCTTTGCACCAAAGACGTTATCCATATAACGAGCGGCCGCATCCTTGAACGCCTGCACACCATTATCGGTATAACCACGATTTTCCCAGTTCTGAGCCTCTTTATAGAGCACCTCAACCACCTCAGGCTCTGCCATCCAGTCCGGCTCCCCCACCCCCATATCGATCATCTCTACATCAGGATTGGCATCCATCGCTGCACGCTTGGCACGTTTGATCTTCTCAAACTTGTAGATATTGGTGTCCTTGCCAAACTGGTTGCCGCCAATACGCTCAGCGAACATCTCCTGAATGTAGCTTTCCATGATGATTGAGTCCTTAAATGTAAGTGAGAAATACCAAAAATTTTGAGAGGAGGAATTATCCTCAGCTGACAACAGAAGTCCAGTCGAGCACACAAAATTAGAGAAGCAAGCAAAGAGACCCCACCCACCAGACCAATAGCATTGATTAAGTATCGAAGGTAGATTGGTCGGGGCGAGAGGATTCGATCCCCGAAGGGGAGGCTGCTCTGCAGCCCACCTCCGCCCATCCGAAGTCGAAATCCTACAGGGTTTGAACCACCCAAAGTTGGTCGCGGGGCGAGAGATTCGATCCCGCAAGGGAGACAGCTCCGCTGTCCACCTCCGTCCTTCAGAATGCACACATCCTACAGGGCAGGAACCCGTAAAGTTGGTCGGGGCGAGAGGATTCGAACCTCCGACCACCGCAACCCCATTGCGGTGCGCTACCAGACTGCGCTACGCCC
>CAYFOU010000203.1:0-5197 GCA_964344805.1 uncultured Piscirickettsiaceae bacterium
AGAACCCGATCATCATGCTCGACGAGATCGACAAGATCGGTGCCTCCTACCATGGCGACCCCGCCTCTGCCCTGCTGGAGGTGCTCGATCCAGAACAGAACGTCGAGTTCCTTGATCACTATCTGGATGCCCGCTTTGACCTCTCCAAGGTACTCTTTATCTGTACCGCCAACCAGCTCGACACCATTCCCAGCCCCCTGCTGGACCGCATGGAGACCATCCGCCTCTCCGGCTACATCACCCAGGAGAAGGTACAGATCGCCAAGAACCACCTCTGGCCCCGCCAGTTGAAGAAGAGCGGCCTGAAATCGAGCCAGATCAAGATCAGCGATGCCGCCCTGCGCATGGTGACTGAGGGGTACGCCCGTGAATCAGGGGTGCGTAATCTGGAGAAGCAGCTCGGCCGCATCATCCGCAAGGTGGCGGTAAAGATCGTCAACGGCAAGAAGGGGCCGTTCAAGGTCAACATCAAGGATGTCACCGAATATCTCGGGCAACCTGTCTTTACCAGCGAGAAGCCATATCGCGGTGTTGGTGTGGTTACCGGGCTCGCCTGGACCGCACTGGGCGGTGAAACCCTCACCATCGAGGCAACCAGAGTACACGGTGATAGCCGTGGCTTCAAACTGACCGGTCAGTTGGGGGATGTGATGCAGGAGTCGGCATCGATCTCCTACAGCTACATCACCTCCAATCTGGAGAAGTATGGTGCCAAGCCCGACTTCTTCGATGAGGCCCATGTCCACCTCCATGTCCCCGATGGCGCCACCCCGAAGGATGGCCCCAGCGCCGGTATCACCATGGGGGTGGCCCTGCTCTCACTGGCAAAGAACCGCAAGGTGGTACGCCCGCTGGCGATGACCGGTGAGCTGACGCTTACTGGTAGAGTACTGCCGATTGGCGGGGTGCGCGAGAAGGCCATTGCCGCCCGTCGCCAAAACATCAAGGAGCTGATCTTCCCGGCCGAAAACCAGAAGGATTTCGAGGAGCTGCCCGACTATATCCGCGAGGGGATCAAGCCCCACTTTGTTGACCATTTTGATCAGGTGGCTAATATAGTCTTTAAATAACAATAGACAGGGAGTCCTCTGCACATGTCTGATATCAAGGTGACCCGCAACCCCTCATCCTTCGAACTGGAGGTGCTGGGCATCCAGTATTGGGCCGTATGGGAAAAAGAGGCCTCCACCTTCCCCTGGCACTATGAGTGTGAAGAGACCTGTTACTTTCTGGAAGGGCGCGTCACCGTAACTCCGGAAGGGGGAGAGCCGGTAGAGATGGGCAAGGGGGATCTGGTCACCTTCCCCACCGGCATGGACTGCACCTGGGAGATTCACGAGGCGGTGAAGAAGCACTACCGTTTCTGCGGCTCATAACAGTGACTATTACCAGCCTACGGCTGTTCGAGGCGGAGCAGCTTACCCCTGAAACCTGAATAGCCACTGGCTACCAGTCTTTTATTTTTAAACCGTTACTGCCTGAAAAAATCTCAGGCAATCTCTCGCTCGCCTGCTACGGCAGATGACTCTGCCTGTTCCTCCACCACTTCGGCAAGACGATAACCGATATCGGTCACCGTACAGAGATAGGCCGGGTGCTTGGGGTCGATCTCGATCTTCTTGCGCAAGCGGGAGACCAGTACATCCACCGTCCGCGGATGCCCCTCCCCCTCATTGCGTGCAACCGTTCTCATCAGCGCATCACGACTCAGGGTGCGTCCACGATTACGCGCCAGCGCCCGCAGCAGCCGGAACTCCCCCGGAGTAAGGTGGACATTGCCCCGCTCTCCAATCAGCTCACGCCGACTGTAGTAGAGGCGCCAATCCCCAAAACGGCAGCTTCCGGTATCATTGACCGCATCCCCGTCCCCCACCAGGTTACGCACCCGAAACAGCAGCTCAGTCTGCAGAAAGGGTTTGACCAGATAGTCGGAGGCCCCGGAGAGAAAACCGGCCGCCCGCTCGGTCGCACTGCCGCGTGCCGACATGATCAGCACCGGTATGGAACCAGAGAGGGTTTTGACAAACTCGATCCCATCCCCATCCGGCAGATTGAGATCCAGCAGAATTAACCCGAACTTATGATTTTCCAGTTTCACGGCCGCCTTTTCGATAGTCCCTACCGAGACCACCTGATATCCAGCCTTGAACAGAATCTCTTCACAAAGATACCGGGCCGGCTTTTCATCTTCGACAACCAGAATCTCAACACTCACTGACGGTTTCTCCCCTCAAGCATCCCCCCCGACAAGCAACTAGATTGAGTTACTACTAAGTAGTTTTATAAGGATAACAACCCCATGTAAACACGAATATAAATAGCCCCGCTTTATTTGGTAAAAAATACCACTTTCTTCTCCTGCCTCCCTCTTTACACCCCTTCCCCATTCCCAAGCGCCCCCAATTACGAGAAAATGCCCATCCCATGTCACTGCTGCAATTACAAGATATCCAGCTCGCCTATGGCGACCTCCCGCTGCTTGATCACGCCAATCTGGTGATCGAAAAGGGGGAACGCCTCTGTCTGGTCGGGCGCAACGGTACCGGAAAGTCGACCCTGCTGAAGGTGATCGCCGGTGAGGCAATCCCTGAAGATGGGAAGATCGAACGGGGGGCCACCCGCATCTCCCGTCTCAAACAGGAGGTCCCGAGAGATACCTGCGGCACCATCTACGACGTGACAGCCCAGGGAGTGGGAGAGATCGGTGCGCTGATTGCCGACTACCATCACCTCTCGGTGCAGCTGGCGACGGACCACAGTGATGCACTGCTCGACCAGATGGCGGCGGTACAACAGAAGATCGAGGCCGCAAACGGCTGGTCGATCCAGCAGCAGATCGAGACCACCCTCTCCAAAATGGGGCTTAACCCCGAGGAGGATTTCTCCAGCCTCTCCGGCGGGATGAAGCGCCGGGTGCTGCTGGCACAGGCGCTGGTACAGAACCCCGACCTGCTGTTGCTGGATGAGCCCACCAACCACCTCGATATCGAATCAATCCAGTGGCTGGAGGATTTTCTCCTCAACAGCCAGACCACCCTGCTCTTCATCACCCATGATCGTCAGTTTCTGCGTCGTCTCGCCACCCGCATCATCGAGCTCGATCGCGGCATCCTCAGCGACTGGCCCGGCGATTACGACAGCTATCTGCAGCAGAAGGAGAAGGCACTGGAGGAGGAGGCACGCAACAACGCCCTCTTCGACAAGAAGCTGGCTCAGGAGGAGGTGTGGATTCGTCAGGGCATCAAGGCACGCCGCACCCGTAATGAGGGGCGGGTACGGGCACTGAAGAAGATGCGCGAAGCGCGTAGCGAGCGCCGCAATCGCAGTGGCAATGTAAAGATGACCACCCAGCAGAGCGAGGCCTCGGGCAAGAAGGTGATCCGGGCCAAACAGGTCAGCCACAGCTACGACAATATTCCGCTGATCCGTAATCTATCCGTCGAAATCGACCGTGGTGACCGCATCGGCATCATCGGCCCCAACGGCGTCGGCAAGAGCACCCTGTTGCGCATCCTGCTGGATCAGATGCAACCGGATCAGGGCAATGTGGTTCACGGCACCCGGCTGCAGATCGCCTACTTCGATCAGCTGCGCAACCAGCTGAAAGAGGACCAATCGGTACAGGACAACGTCGCCGATGGCAGCGACAACATCACCATCAACGGCAAGAGCAAACACGTCATCAGCTATCTGCAGGACTTTCTCTTCTCCCCGCAACGGGCACGCAGCCCGGTCAGCAGTCTCTCCGGCGGTGAACGCAACCGGCTGCTGCTGGCCCGCCTCTTCTCCAAACCAGCCAACCTGCTGGTGATGGATGAGCCCACCAATGATCTCGATGTGGAGACACTGGAGCTGCTGGAGGAGCTGCTGCTGGAGTATGAGGGGACACTATTGCTGGTGAGCCACGACCGTGCCTTCCTCAACAACGTGGTCACCAGCACGTTGGTCTTCGAGGGCGACGGCATCATCAACGAATATGTCGGCGGCTACGATGACTGGCTGCGCCAGCGCAAGGTGGAGGCCCCGGAAAAGTCGGCAACCGGGAGCACACCTGCAAAAACCGCAACCGCCGAGAAGAAGAGCCCGCAAAAGAAGCTGAGCTACAAGGAAAAACGGGAGCTGGAGGCCCTCCCCAAGCAGATCGAGACACTGGAGGCGGAGCAGGAGACGCTGCAGCAGCAGATGGCCGATCCTGCCTTCTACCAGAACGGAGGAGACGAGGTCGCCACCGCTACCGAACGCTTCAAGGAGATCGAACAGCAGCTGGAGGCCGCCTACGAACGCTGGGAGGCACTGGAGGAGATGGAAAATGGATAAGACCGCAGAGAGGCTGGAGGAGCTGGAGAGTCGCCTCGCCTTTCAGGATGACCATATCCAGCAGCTCAACGACATCATCACCCGGCTGCAGCTGGAGGTGATGCAGCTGAATGAGCGGGTGGTTCAGTCCGAACGACGGATTCAGGAGATCACCCCCTCCCTGTTGAAACCCCTTGCCGAGGAGATACCCCCTCCCCACTACTGACTATATTGATTGACTCAAATAAGTTGAAAATGATAACAATTATCATTAAAATAAAGAGATCAATGTAATCTATGCCAAGGGGGTTAACACATGGTTGTCCATGCACATCAGGGAAAGGTCCAGATTCGCTCTGATCTGATGAAGGTCAATGGCCGCACTCGCGGACTTGCACGCAATATTCGCAAAATCGAAGGGGTCGAGGATGTTGACGCCAAACAGAAAAATGGAGTGGTTACCTTCACCTACAATCCCAACATCCACCCCCCAAAGGTGATGGAGTACCGGGTAGAGCGACTGCTCTCCTCCTGTTTTCCCTGCGAGGAGAAGAAGCGCAACATCGCCGCTGATATGGGCAAGGCGAGCAAGATCGGTATGGGAATCACCATGGCAGGGATGATCTGGACCGGATTCAGTGGTGACAAGAAGGCCCATATCGCCACCGGCAGCGCCTTCTCTGCCTTTGCCCTGATCCATATGGTGCAGTACCTGAACCGACTCTTTAAATAACGCTTTTTACCTCTGCTTCTATATAATTGACCCAAAACAAACTGTGCTGGGGTCCTCCCCCGCATTCCTTTACAATAAACTCCGGGCTCTATTACATTACTGCAGTTGCAATATGGTTACAGGCTAACGGCCGGATATATTGACATACATCATATTATGCAACACAAT
>CAYFOU010000204.1:0-5183 GCA_964344805.1 uncultured Piscirickettsiaceae bacterium
GACTCGGTGGCCTGATGAAGCAGGCGCAGAAGATGCAGGAGAATATGCAGAAGGCGCAGGAAGAGCTGGCCAATATGGAGGTGGTCGGTCAATCGGGTGGCGGCATGGTGAAGGTCACCATGACCGGTCGTCATGAGGTGCGTCGGGTGGAGATCGACGATGCGCTGGTGGGTGATGACAAGGAGATGCTGGAAGATCTGATTGCTGCGGCCATCAATGACGCCTCTCACAAGGTGGAGGACACCAGCAAGGAGAAGATGTCGGGAATGACCGCCGGTATGGATCTCCCGGCCGGGATCAAGCTCCCATTCTAGAGGGCGCTTGGTGTCCCTGATTAATGAGCTGATTGACGCCCTGCGCTGCCTGCCGGGGGTCGGGGCCAAATCGGCGCAGCGCATGGCCTACCATCTGCTGGAGCGGGATCGTGAAGGGGGACGCCGTATGGCGGCTACCTTGCAGCAGGCGATGGAACGGGTGGGCCACTGCCAGCGCTGTCGTACCCTCTGTGAGACCGAACTCTGTTCGCAGTGTGCCAACCCCAAGCGGGATGAGAGCCTGCTCTGTATCGTCGAGAACCCGATGGATGTGCTGGCGCTGGAGCAGTCGGCCAGCTATCGGGGACGCTATTTTGTGCTGATGGGGCACCTCTCTCCACTGGACGGGATTGGACCCAATGAGCTGGGGCTGGATCTGCTGGAGCAACGTCTCGCTGCTGGCGAGGTGGAAGAGGTGATTCTTGCGACCAACCCCACCGTAGAGGGGGAGGCGACTGCCCACTATATCAGCGAGATGGCGCGGGCCAAGGGGGTACGCACCACCCGTATTGCCCACGGTGTGCCGCTGGGGGGAGAGCTGGAGTATGTTGATAGTGGCACATTGGGCCATGCGATTGCCGGACGTCAGCTCTATTAGAGCCAGTTGGCAGGCCCTACCACTGCGGGGTATAAAGATTTTTACGCTGTGATTATTAACAGATTGCCGTTATAGTTTGGGCATGGTCTGTATCGAAGAACAAGAACAACAAGAGAAGCCAAAAGTCCTGATTGTGGATGATATTCGCGCCAGCTACTCTCTGTTGAGTGCGGTCATGGATACCGAATACCGACTCTTCTATGCTGCCAGTGGATTGGAGGCATTGAGTACTGCGGCTGAGGAGCAGCCGGATCTGATCATTCTTGATGTAGAGATGCCCAACATGGATGGGTATGAGGTGTGCAAGCACCTGAAGGACAATCCGGAGACGGCCCACATTCCGGTTATCTTCGTTACCGCACGTACCGATGTGAAAGAGGAGGAGTGGGGGCTCCGTCTCGGGGCAGTGGACTACATCCACAAGCCGTTTCACCCTTCGCTGGTCTATCTGCGAGCCCGTCTCCATCTGACGCTGAAACAGCAGCGGGATGCGCTGGAGCAGTTGGCACGAATCGACTGTCTGACCCTTACTACCAACCGTCATGCCTTTAATATCGGGCTTGATGAAGAGCTGTTGAAGGCGTATGAGAATCAGGAGTCGATTGCGCTGCTGATGATCGATGTGGACCACTTCAAACGCTATAATGACCGCCACGGCCATCTGGTGGGAGATGAGTGTCTGCGGCTGATTGCCGCTGCACTGAAGACGTGTGTTGATCGAGAGAGTGATATGGTGGCCCGTTATGGGGGAGAGGAGTTCTCGATCATGTTGTCCGATATCGAGCGTGCCACCAAGATCGGAGCACGTGTGGTTGATGCGGTGCGCACACTCCATCCGCCGGGTGAGGATAAGGAGCTCACCCTGAAGCCACAGATTACCGTTAGTGTCGGCGTAGCGGCAGTGGTGCCTGATGAGAGCTTCTCTCCAGTATCCCTGATTGATCTGGCTGATCAGGCGCTCTACCAGGCCAAGGAGGAGGGGCGTGACAGGATGGTGGTCTCTGGTATTGAGTGAATAGAGCCACTATCGCTCTTCAGCTACCAATTGCCGATAGTGATCCAGTCGCTGACTGGAGATCTCTCCCGCCTCTGCCGCGCTGCTGATGGCGCACCCCGGTTCACTCAGATGGCGACAGTTGCTGAATTTGCAGGCCCCACGATAGGAATCAAATTCCACAAAGCCGTCACGAATTACTGAATCCTCCAGATGCCAGAGGCCAAATTCACGGATTCCAGGGGAGTCGATCAGCTCGCCACCATGGGGAAGTGTGTAGAGAGTGGAGACACTGGTGGTGTGACGCCCCTGCCCGCTCCCTTCAGAGAGGGCACCCACTGCAATCTCCTCCTCTGGCAGCAGATGCTGGATGATTGAAGATTTGCCCGCACCGGAGGGGCCGACCAGTACGCTGCAATGTCCTTGCAGCTGTTGCTGTAGCGGAGTTAGCCCATTGCTGTTGAGGGTTGAGGTCCAGAGTAGTGGAATCGGGAGTTGTTGGTATGGGGCTAGTTGCTGCTCCAGTGTCGTTTTTTCCTGATCGTCGAGCAGATCCACCTTGTTGATTACCAGCAGGGCAGGAATCTTGTTGGCCGCAGCGGCGACCAGAATGCGGTCAATCTGTAGCAGATCGATGCCTGGCTCGGGGGCAGTCACCAGCAGAATCTGGTCAATGTTGGCGGCAATCGGCTTCTTGCGCTGGTTGAACGGATCGGGACGTACCAGCAGGCTCTCCCGTGGCTCCAGCTGGGTGATGACTCCCTGATTACGTGCGGTCTCTTCCCAAAATACGTGATCTCCCACAGCGAGCGGGGGTAGTTTCTTGCGTTGGGCACAGCGTACGGTGGGCCCCGCCTCCGGCTGTACAATCAGCCGGTTTCCCTTGCGGGAGATAATCCGGCCATGGATGGGGGTACCCATGGTTAAACGGTCAAGGTTTGAAGTGGTAGAACTCCTTGTTCATGTACTCCACTACATCGTCCTGATCCTCGGGGAACCAGTCGGCCCCCTTGCCGGTGCGCTCAATACACATGCTGACCATGCGTTTGAGGCCAAAGAGGTCCTTCACCATCCGCCCCTCGGTGCGGGTGTAGACCTCGGTACCGTGGCACCCCATACACTCGGGATCATGCAACTCCTTGCCGTTCTCGGGATCAGCCACTGCCACGGTAGTGGCGCTCAACAACAGTAGTACAGATAGCGTTCTTTTTATCATAGGGCTCCTCTCTTCTCCAGATGTGCAATACGCACCGGTGCTGGAGGGTGTGAATCGTGGTAAGCCGAGTATAAGCGGTCTGGGGTGACGGTGGCGGCATTTTCCCGATAGAGTGAGGCCAGTGCGCTGATCAGATCCCTGGCCTCGGTGTGGTCGGCAGCAAAGTCATCGGCCTCGAACTCATGTTTTCGGGAGTAGGCGGCCATCATCGGCTGCATCCAGAAGGTGAAGGGGGCGGAGGCGGTGAGGAACAGCACCAGTGCTGCATGGTCGGATGGTGTGCTCATCCCCAGTCCGTGATAAAACCAGTGTTGCTCGATCAGCCACCCCAGTATCGCCAGTGAGACCAGGGTGGTGAGTGCGGCCAGCAGTAGCCGCTTCTTGATGTGGTTGTTGTGGAAATGGCCCAGCTCATGGGCCAGTACCGCCAGAATCTCCTCTTCACTGAGGGTCTCCAGCAGGGTGTCGTAGAAGACGATGCGCCGCTTCTTTCCCAGACCGGTGAAGTAGGCGTTGCCGTGGCCGGAGCGCTTGGAGCCATCCATCACAAAGATGCCGTCACAGTCGAAACCGGCCGCCTGCAGCAGTGCCTCGATGCGGCTGGCCAACTGCTCATTCTCCAGCGGGGTGAACTGGTTGAAGAGCGGGGCGAGGAAGGTGGGCCAGGCCCACAGCATCAATAGGCTGAATCCCATCCATACTGCCCATACCTGCAGCCACCAGAGTGGGGAGGCGATGCCCATCAGCCAGAGGATCAGCGCAATAAAGGGGCCACCGATCAATAGCGTCAGCAGAAACTGTTTGGCGAGATCACTGAGGTAGAGGGCCGTGGTGGTGTGGTTGAAGCCAAAGCGAGCCTCCAGCACGAAGGTGCGGTAGAGAGAAAAGGGAGCCTCCAGCACTGCAGTGATGATTAGCAGGGAGAGAATAAAGCCGATCCCCAGATAGAGAGGATCGATACCGGCGCTACGCCAGAGTTGATCCAGCCACTCCAGCCCGCCACCGAGGGTCCAGGCCAGCAGCAGTACCGTGCCGTAAAGCTGTTCGATCTGCCCCAATTGCTGGCGAGCGGTGGTGTAGTCGGCAGCCTTCTGATGGGCCTCCAGGGTCAGAATGGTGCTGAAATGTTCCGGGACCGATCCACGGTAGTGCCGTACCGAGCGTACCTGCCGGGCCGAGAGCCATAGCTCGATCAGCAGGTGAAGGGTCACCATTGCAATGAAGAGGGCAGAGAAGAGGTGTAGTGGTTCCAAACCGGATTCCTGTGGCTGTCTGATACAATGGGTGAATGATACCGTGTCGAGTCGGTACAGGGCGAAAGGAAGTGAGAAAAGTATGGATGAGAAGAATCTGATCTGGGTGGATCTGGAGATGACCGGGCTGATCCCCGAGAGCGATACCATTATCGAGATTGCCACCATTGTGACCGATGCCGATCTCAATATTCTGGCGGAGGGGCCGGTGTTTGCGATCAGCCAAACAGAATCAGTGATTGCCGGCATGGATGAGTGGAATACCAAGACCCACGGTGAATCGGGGTTGATTCGCCGCATCCGGGAGGAGGGGGTGTCGATGCGTGAGGCAGAGTTGGCAACGCTCGAGTTCGTGCGCCAGTATGTGCCGGAGCGCTGCTCACCGATGTGTGGCAACACGATCTGTCAGGATCGCCGCTTTATGGCGCGGGAGATGCCTGAACTGAAACGTTACTTCCATTATCGCAATCTCGATGTCAGCACCCTCAAGGAGTTGGCGAAACGATGGAAGCCGGAGCTACTGGATCGGTTTGAAAAGCAGGGGGCCCATACCGCGCTGGCTGATATCCGCGAGTCGATTGAGGAGTTGAAGTTCTATCGGGAGCACTTTATCCATATTGGATAAATTGACTAACATCCAACCGTTTTTCATGTAAGATTATTTATAAGGTGCCTCTAAAAAATAGGCATTTTACTGTCAGTACAAGAAAGCACCGCATGGAGCTTCGCCTCGCGGGCGTTTGCGCCAACCGGAGTGTACATGTGAGTACATGAGGATTCGAGTACGGAGCTGACGAAGTAATGGCTG
>CAYFOU010000205.1:0-5176 GCA_964344805.1 uncultured Piscirickettsiaceae bacterium
ATTTTGATTCTGCTTATCGTGGTTCGAATCCATGCACCCGAACCAAATTTGAATTTTTTGAGCCGGAAACATGTGGAAGAAGGTGGATGCACATCACAGCAATGAACATGTCATGCTGTTTGCGGGAAACTCCAATCCGGAGCTGGCCCGGGCCGTAGCGCGCCACCTCAATCTGAAGCTGGGTCGGGCGACGGTTGAGCGTTTCAGCGATGGCGAGATCATGGCTGAGATTCAGGAGAATGTGCGTGGAAGAGAGGTCTTCCTGCTGCAGTCCACCTGTGCGCCGACCAATGACAATTTGATGGAGTTGCTGGTGATGGCGGATGCGCTGCGCCGCTCATCGGCAGCCCGGATTACGGCGGTGGTTCCCTATTTTGGCTACGCCCGCCAGGATCGACGTCCACGCTCTGCGCGTGTGCCCATCTCGGCCCGACTGGTGGCCGACATGATTGCGCAGTCCGGGGTCGATCATGTGCTGACGATTGATTTGCACGCCGATCAGATTCAGGGCTTCTTCGGAATCCCGGTGGATAATATCTACGCCTCTCCGCTGTTGATGGGGGATATCTGGCGTAGCAAGCACCCCGATCTGATTGTGGTCTCTCCCGATGTAGGTGGTGTGGTGAGAGCCAGGGCAATCGCCAAGCTGTTGGGTGGGCTGGATCTCGCCATCATCGACAAGCGTCGTCCTGCGGCCAATGTGGCCAAGGTGATGAATATCATCGGTGAGGTTGAGGGCAAGTCCTGTGTATTGGTTGATGATATGGTCGATACCGCAGGTACCTTGTGCAAGGCGGCCAAGGCGTTGAAGGATCATGGTGCGGCACGGGTCATGGCCTATTCGACCCACGCAGTGCTTTCAGGACCGGCGATCGACAACATCTCCGGTTCCGATCTGGATGAGCTGGTGGTGACCGACAGCATCCCGCTCAGCCCGGCGGCAGCGGCCTGTCCGCAGATTCGGCAGATTTCCACTGCGGAGCTGCTGGCGGAGACGATCCGCAGAATGTACACCGGTGAGTCGGTGAGTTCGCTCTATATGGAGTGAGGATACAATTTTGTTTTTGTGTTTGGTGGCTGTTGAGGCTACTGGTTTGGAGATAGAAAGATGAGTAGTAGTTTTGAAATGAGCGCAGCTTTGCGCAGTGACCTCGGAAAGGCGGCCACCCGTCGCATGCGTCATGCGGGCCAGATTCCTGCAGTAATTTATGGAGATGACAAGGAGCCTACCTCCATCACCATGGTGCATGATGATCTGTACCACAATCTGGATGATGAGGCGTTCTATAGCCACATCCTCTCCATTGATGTGGATGGCACCAGGGAGGATGTGGTACTCAAAGATCTGCAGCGCCACCCTGCCAAGGACAAGATTCTGCACGCAGACTTCCAGCGCGTCAGCAGCAAGAACGCGATCAAGATGCATGTGCCGCTGCACTTTGTGAATGATGACGCAGCCCCTGGTATCAAGCTGGGTGGTGCACTGAACCGCTTGATGGCAAGCGTTGAGATCAGCTGTCTGGCTGCCCAGTTGCCAGAGAGTCTTGAGGTTGATCTGACCGGTATGGAGATTGGTGATTCCGTTCGCCTCTCCCAGATCACTCTGCCAGAGGGCGTTGAGATTACTGCACTGGCGCGTGGCGCGGATCACGATCAGGCAGTGGCTACCGTTCAGAAGACTCGTGGCTCCAAGGCCGCTGCAGACGATTCTGAAGGCGAAGCAGCAGAGTAATGGGAACAGGCCTGAGCAGTGCTCAGGCCTTTTTCAGTTGTAATGATGGGTGAGTCGATCTCACTGATTGTTGGGCTGGGGAATCCCGGTGCCCAATATGAACCGACCCGGCACAATGCCGGGTTTTGGTTTTTGGATGAGATTGCCCGGCGGGCAGGTGAGCCGTTCCGTATCGAGACCAAGTTTCATGGAGAGGTGGTCAAGGCCCATATCGGCGGTGCTGCGGTCTGGCTGCTGAAGCCCTCTACCTTCATGAATCGTAGTGGTCAGGCCGTGGCTGCTGTGGCCAACTACTACAAGATCGATGTGGATTCGATTCTGGTGGCCCATGATGAGCTGGATCTGCCGCCTGGACAACTGCGGTTGAAGCAGGGCGGTGGTCATGCAGGGCATAATGGACTGCGCGATATCATCGCCCATCTGGGCAAGGATTTTTATCGTCTGCGTATTGGCATTGGACGCCCTCCACAGGCGGGGCGCCCGGTTGCTGACTATGTGTTGGGTAGTCCGGGCAAGGGCGAACGTCAGGAGATTGATGATGCGGTCGATGATGCCGAGCGTTGTGTCGATCTGATGGTAAAAGGCGAATTCTCCAAGGTGATGAATCGACTCCACAGCAGGGGAAAGGTTTAAAAGGAATACGATATGGGATTTAAATGTGGAATTGTCGGTCTGCCCAATGTAGGGAAGTCGACCCTGTTCAATGCGTTGACTCAATCCGGAATTGATGCCGAGAACTACCCCTTCTGCACCATCGACCCCAATGTGGGGATGGTACCGATGCCGGATGCCCGCCTTGATGCGCTGGCAGCGATCGTCAGCCCGGAAAAGGTGATCCCGACCACCATGGAATTTGTCGATATTGCGGGGCTGGTGGCTGGTGCCTCCAAGGGAGAGGGGCTGGGCAACAAGTTCCTCGCCAATATTCGTGAGACCGATGCGATTGGTCATGTGGTGCGCTGCTTTCAGGATGAGAATGTGATCCATGTGGCTGGCACCATTGATCCCGCCAGTGATATCGAAGTGATCAATACCGAGCTGGCGCTCTCTGATCTGGAAACGGTTGAGAAAGGGATCGCTCGTGTCGAGAAGACCGCACGTTCCGGCAACAAGGAGGCGTTGGCGAAGAAGAGCTTCCTGGAGACGGTGCGTGATCATCTTGATGCCGGTAATCCGGTGCGTTCGATGGAGCTGAGCGAGGAGGATCGGGAGAACCTCTATGACCTTCACCTGCTGACCACCAAGCCCACCATGTATATCGCCAATGTGGCAGAGGATGGTTTTGAAGATAACCCCTATCTGGATCGGGTACGGGAAATCGCTGTGGCAGAGGGTGCCGAGGTGGTGCCGGTTTGTGCTGCCATTGAGGCGGAACTCTCTGAGCTGGATGATGAAGAGAAGGTAGAATTCCTCGAAGAGATGGGGCTGGATGAGCCGGGGCTGAACCGGGTGATTCGTGCCGGTTATCACCTGTTGGGACTACAGACCTACTTCACTGCAGGGGTGAAAGAGGTACGTGCCTGGACCTTTGAGAGAGGTTCAACTGCACCACAGGCAGCGGGCAAGATCCACACCGACTTCGAACGCGGTTTTATCCGTGCCGAGGTCACCTCCTATGACGACTATATTGAGCACAATGGTGAGCAGGGGGCGAAAGAGGCGGGGCGCTTGCGCCTGGAGGGGAAGGAGTACATTGTGCAGGATGGCGATGTAGTCCACTTCCGCTTTAATGTGTAGGGAAAATACAGCTTGTTGACAATGGATGCTGCCGGTATAATGCGCACCTCTTTTTATGGCAACGTAGCTCAGCTGGTTAGAGCACAGCACTCATAATGCTGGGGTCGGCAGTTCAAGTCTGCCCGTTGCTACCATCTATTACTAAGCACCCTTCAGGTCATTCTGGAGGGTGTTTTTGTTTGAGGGAACTGCCGCCCCGTCGGCAGTGGAGCGCAGCGGCGCTCTCCTGACGGATCAAGTCTGCCCGTTGCTACCATACATTGTTAAGCGCCCTTCAGATTATTTTGAAGGGTGTTTTTGTTTGGGGAACTGTCGCCCCGTCGGCAGTGGAGCGCAGCGGCGCTCTCCTAACGGATCAAGTCTGCCCGTTGCTACCATCTATTACTAAGCGCCCTTCAGATTATTTTGAAGGGTGTTTTTGTTTGGGGAACTGCCGCCCCATCGGCAGTGGAGCGCGGTGGCGCTCTCCTGGCGGATCAAGTTTGCCCGTTGCTACCATCTATTTTAGACACCCTTCAGATTATCTTGGAGGGTGTTTTTTTATTGGAGAACTAAACTTTTCCGTGTTCTTCCATGAAAGTCCTCAGAGCAGAGTTAATACGGGTCTGGTAACCAGCTCCCTGAGCTTTGAAAAACTCGATTAAATCCATATCGAGGCGGAGCGTAACCTGCTTTTTGATAGGGCGGAAAAACTTCCCTCTCTCGGCATGGCTGAAATCGGTTACCTCAGGAATATCGGTGGTATCAATATCATCATCACTCATTGCTGAGAGATGCTGTAACTCGTCAGGCATTTTATCGGTGTTCTTCATACTGTTTCCTCTCATGTGAGGTTGCTTTACGTGCGGAGATGATGCGGATGAACTCTTCATTGTCTTGGTTGCTGACTGTGTGGGCAACCAATAAAACAACTACATTTCCAATCTTGCCAATGGTCTGCCAGCGTTCCTCGCCTCCTTCAAAACGATCTTGAAGGCTGAGATGCAACGGGTCGTCGAAGACATGTTGAGCCGTCTCAAAACTCACGCCATGTTTGGTGTGATTGCGATGATTCTTGTCATCATCCCAGTCAATAATCATTACATTATTGTAGTTACGAAACTGTAATTATACAAGTTGGTAGGAGGCGATCAGGATTGGTTCCCACAAGCGCTTGAAATTACAAGTGTAGGTGTATGACAGATCAAGTCTGCCCGTTTCTACCTGCCTAAATTGTTTGAACGGCTCCTGTTTGAGGGGCATTTTGTGTTGTGAGGGAAGTACAGGATTTCCCTTAGAAGTGACTCTGGCAATCCTCAATTCAGCGTCAAATGGGTAATGTTACGCCGCTATATGCCGAAAGAATGTACCATGGTGGCTGTTAATCAGATCACCTGCTGTATCCAGATAACCTGTTGAACGGATAGAAAAGAGTGCCATGAACGTTACCTGCCCACAGTGCCAAGCCCAGTATCACATCAAGGCGTCAATGATTCCCGATGCCGGGGTGATGACCAAGTGCAAGGCGTGTAGCCATTCGATCTTTCTTTTTGTTCAGCGGGACAGTGATGAGCCGGATGTGCTGCTGGGGCCGTTGGCCCAGCAGGAACCCGCTGTGGAAAGTGCTGAAGATACCGTTGTTGACGCAGTGAATGATACGGAACAGTCTGTTGCAGAGCCAGAGCCAGAGCCAGAGCCAGAGCCAGAGCCAGAGCCAGAGCCAGAGCC
>CAYFOU010000206.1:0-5147 GCA_964344805.1 uncultured Piscirickettsiaceae bacterium
GGAGTCTGCCTTTTCTCTACTTGATTTGCGAGTGGTTTGCAGGATTTAGGTATCACTAATATTGTGGCTTTTGAGGTAGTGAACAAGATGCATATCCATACACTTGATCGATGGCAACACCCCCATAATTTTCACTCCGATGCCGAGTTCAGCATACAGCGTATCCGCTGGGTGATTGTGCTGATGGTTATCATGATGGTGGGGGAGATCACTGCCGGTATGGTGTTTGGTTCGATGGCGCTACTGGCTGATGGGTGGCATATGGGGACCCATGGGGTGGCGCTGGGGATTGCCCTGTTTGCCTGCCAATTTGCCCGTGCCCATGCGAATAGCCCGCGCTACTTGTTTGGGAACGGAAAGGTCAACTCCCTGGGGGGCTTTGGCAGTGCGGTGGCGCTGATTGTGGTGGCACTGCTGATGGGGTTGGAGTCGATTGAGCGGCTGTTTCATCCGCAGGAGATCCGCTTTGATGAGGCGATGATGGTGGCGGTTGTCGGGCTGGTGGTCAATGTTGTGAGTGCGAGGGTGTTACATGGTGGGGCTGGGCATGATTATCACCACCATCACGAACATCATCATGACCATGGACACCATCATCAACATGATCATAATCTGCGAGCGGCCTACCTTCATGTACTGGCTGGTGCGTTGACCTCGGGGCTGGCCATTGTTGCACTCTTTTCCGGCAAGATGCTGGGGTGGATCTGGATGGATGCGCTGATGGGGCTGGTCGGTGCAGCGGTAATTACCGTTTGGGGGATCGGTTTGCTGACCCAGAGCAGTGAGGTGCTGCTGGATGAGTCGGCTGAACAGCAGGTGATGAGGGCGATCCGTAAACGGGTAGAGGCGGATGCCGACAACCGGATTGCCGATCTTCATGTGTGGAAGGTGGGGCCGCTTCACCATGCGGCGACCATCTCGTTGGTAACTCACCAGCCGCGAGATCCGGAACACTACAAGGGGCTGCTGGCCTCACTCAGCGGGCTCTCCGATGTAACTGTGGAGGTTAATGGGGAGCGCTGCTGCTGATCTTGTAGCAATTGTCAGTTGTTGGGCAGCGCCTTCATCGGCTTGGAGATCTGATACATGCGCAGATTCATCTGGTGGGTAGTCTGGTTGATCTCGGCCATCTTCTGATTCATCGCCGCTACCGAGGCTCTTCCACGTTCACCCAGGGCCACCAGGCGCTCAATGCTATCAGTCACCTCGATAATGTCGAGTTCCATGCTGGAGACATTGCCATTGATCTTCTGCATGTTATGCAGCACCGATTGCATATAGGCAACGTCCCGGTTCATCTGTGCCACATCCTTGGTCATGTCTGCCATCAAGTGGGAGATGGTGGTGGCACGATCCCCCATCTTGTCGATACTCTGGACGATATTGACAAACTGGTTGGCCAACTGGGTCATATAGACCCCGATCACAATTACGAAAATCAGCAACAGAGTACCGATGGCCTGTACCAGTAGCGAGGTGCGTTTGGAGGAGTGTTCGGTTTCGATATGCTGGCGCTCGGTCTCTTCCCGGAATTCGCACATCTGTGCATAGAAGGAGCGACTGACCTCCAGACTTATTTTAGGATCCATCATGGCATCGGCACCATATCGTTGAAGAAGCGGAAGGGGCGACCGACCCGTTTCAGGTTGTGGTCCATACCCTGAACGATATGGTTTACCGCCCCCAGATGCTGGTCCATCTGTTCAATGTCGGTGACCACATGGTCGACCAGTGCTTCGGTCTGGTTCATCTGCTTGGAGATCTCGCCCATATGGTCATCCAGCTCACTGACAGTCTGTTGCATCACCGCAATTTCGTGGACGATGTCGGGCATGGTGGAGACGCTTCTGCCGATGGCGTCGACATAGTGCTCCATCTGGTCGATGTCCTCCACAATGACCTCCATCTTGTGGTCCAGCGTGACCATTACGTCGGCAACCTGATTAAGCTGTTTCGCCACCATTACCACCAGCACCAGAATGGAGACTGCCACCAGCATCAGCCCGGACATCCCGCTGCGGATTACCAGATTGGTCCAGCGTGCGTTGGTGGCGATCATGTCAGCACGTTTTTCCAGTGATTCGTGGAAATAGGTGATGCTGTGGAGGATCAGCTCTTCCTGACTCAGATCGGCAACTTTCTTGTCCCCCTGCTTGTGCTGCAGGGAGAGCTCTTCTTGATTGGGGGTATCCATAAGAGGGATCGTATCACGAAAGGAAGGGTTCGACCTCTACCCACTCGCCTGCCTCAACTCCACCATTCTCGGCAGGCAGGACGATAAAGCAGTCGGCGATGCTCATTGAGCGCAGGATATGGGAGCCCTGATGGCCTGCCCCCTCGACCACGGTCTCGCCATTCTCATCCTGGCACAGGATGCCGCGCTGGAACTCCAGACGGCCGGGGCGCTTCTTCAGCTTGTTGGTGCAGCGCAGTGGAATACGGAATGGGCGGACACGCTCCTTACCCGCCAAGTGGTTGATGGCCGGGCGTACAAACTGCAGGAAGGTGACCATTGCCGAGACCGGATTGCCGGGGAGTCCGAAGAACCAGGCATCATCGATCTTGCCGAAGGCGAGGGGCTTGCCCGGCTTCATTGCGATGCGCCAGAAGTTGACCTCGCCGAGCTTGTCGAGGGTCTCCTTGACGAAGTCGGCCTCACCGACCGAGACCCCGCCGGAGGTGATCACCACATCGGCCTGCTGTGCGGCATCCTTGAAGGCGGCCTCGATCAACTCGCGCTGGTCGCGGATGATGCCGAGGTCGATCAGCTCCACCCCAAGCTCACTCAACATGCTGAAGACGGTGTAGCGGTTGCTGTCGTAGATCTGCCCATCGCCCAGCGTCTCGCCAGCAGAGCAGAGCTCATCGCCAGTGGAGAAGAAGGCGACCTTGATGCGGCGCTTCACCTGCACCTCGCCATAGCCGAGAGAGGCGATCATCCCCAGCTCGGCGGCCCCCAGTGCCTTGCCCGGCTGCAGTACCGTCTCCCCCTCGCGCATATCCTCACCGGCGCGGCGTACGTTCTCTCCATGCTTGTGGTTGTCTTCACTGGAGAAGCTGACCCGCTCCTCTTCGCGGGTCGCCTTCTCCTGCATGATCACGGTATCGGCCCCATCGGGGATCTTGGCCCCGGTCATGATGCGTACTGCCTGCCCGGTGCTGACCGTGCCCTCAAACGGGGTACCGGCAAAGGAGGATCCGATCACCTCCAGAGTGACGCTGCCGTTATCGGGCAGATCACTGCCGAGAATGGCGTAGCCATCCATTGCAGAGTTGTCATAGGCGGGGACGTTGATTGGAGAGGTGATCGCCTCGCCGAGGGTGCGCCCCAGAGCGGCCTTGAGCGTTACGCTTTCGGTCTCGTGGATCGGGGTGATCTGCTGGAAGATCTTCTCCTGTGCCTCGTCAAACGGCAGTAGTCCTTTGGGTGCGTCCATATCTATGCTTCCTTGGTGAATTGTTGTTGGATGTAGTCGGCGATCTGCTGCGGCTGGTTGAGATCAAGCCGGGGAATGGTGGGGGTAACCGTCTCTTCTGCGGCCAATGCAATGGCGATGATCTGCGGATCATCGGGATAGAGTAGTGGCTTGCCGGCGGCAGAACGGTGCAATTCGATGCGGGGGATCGGCTCATGTTTGAACCCCTCCACCAGAATCAGGTCGAGTTGACTATGGTTCAGTTGTGGTAGTAGCTGCTGCAGGTTCGGTTCCTGCTCGGTGGTTCTGCTCTCGGTGATCAGCATCGAGCGTCTGGCCGAGGCGACCAGCACCTGATCGGCTCCGGCATGACGTAGTTCATAGCTGTCCTTGCCGGGTTGGTCGAATTCCACATCGTGATGGGTGTGCTTGATCGCCGCCAAGCGAACGTTCTGTTTACGCAGTAGCGGGATTAGCTGCTTCAGCAGTGTGGTCTTGCCAGTACCGCTCCAGGCGGCAAAGCCGAGTAGCGGGGTGGGGCTGTCGATCATGCGGCCACCTCCAGCCGTGCCTCGATGGCCTGCTGCTCCTCCGGGGTGTTGATATTGGCAAAGGCCAATGGATCGTCAAACGGGCAGATGGCCGGTTCCAGTTGGTTGATCCACTGCTGTACCCGACGTTGATCCTGCCGCAGGTGATCCTCAATCGAACCGAGGATGGTGCGGTCGGCGAGAAAGCAGAGCTGCTGTAGCCGCTCTCCATCATGGGCTACCGCCAGGGGGCGACCCGACTGCTGCAGGGTTTGATGAAGTCGAGTAACCAGATCAAGCGGTAGTAGAGGGGTGTCGCAGGGGGTGATCAGTACCAGTGGGGTGTCGGTAGCTGTGATACCGCTGGCGATACCGGCCAGTGGCCCCTGGAAGCTCTGATCCCGGTCCGAGACCACAGGATAGCCAAATGCACCATACTGCTCACGGTTGCGGTTGGCGCTGATCACCAGCGTATCCAGTTGGGGACGCAGCCGCTCCATCACATGTTGAACCATGGGACGCCCCTGCAGTGGAGTGAGCCCCTTGTCCTCTCCTCCCATTCTGCGAGCCTTGCCGCCAGCCAGTATGATGCCGCTGATCTTCTCCATGGGGGCTGAGTATATCGTGTGAAGAGAGGCTGTGATAAGGTGCGCGTTGATCAATAAATTGGGAAACTTTCAATCATGTTACGCCTGTTGATACTTGCCGCGCTCGCCTATGGGGTGATCCCCTACTACAGCCTCTATCGGCTGGATAATGCGTTGATGATCAATGATACTGCGCAGCTCAATCGCTACATTGATCTGGGTCAGGTACAGGGCCACTACAAGCAGTCGCTGCAGATTGAGCGACAGGGGCAGAAATGTTTCGTGGTGCCGCCAACACCATGAGTGAGGCGACGGTCAATCAGGTGGTCTCGGTCGAGTGGTTGCGTCGCAAGCTGACCGGGGTGGAGCGGGACCAGATTGGTGAATCGATGGTGGGGCGTATTGATCACGCCTTTTTCGAAGGTCCCAATACCTTTCTGGTGCGATTGGGGGAGTTGGGTAATGATCCGTTACATCTGATCCTGATGCGTGAGGGGTTGGTGTGGCGCTTGAGTGCGCTCTATAACTAGTATTTGGGTAGTGACTATTTGCCTGTTGGGTTAATACCTAAATCCTGCAAACCACTCGCAAATCAAGTAGAGAAAAGGCAGACT
>CAYFOU010000207.1:0-5132 GCA_964344805.1 uncultured Piscirickettsiaceae bacterium
CCCCTGTTACCGGCGTGAGAGGCCAGCGTCCTAACCGCTAGACGAAGAGAGCATGGGTTTGTTCGTATCAGCGAACGGGTGCGTATTCTGCCACGGCGATAAAACAAGTACAATACGCCGCTATGAAAAAATCTGGACACCAAAACGGGCAGGGAGAGACCCCGAAAAAGAGCAAGGAGGGGTGGCTGAAACGCCTCTTCTCCTCTTCTTCCGACAAGCCGCAGGAATCACCTCGTATTGGGGATGAGGCGATGATCTTTGAGCGTGCAGAACATCCAATCTCCCGCTCTCAGATGAGCCGTAATGCGGTCAAGGTACTGAATCGTCTGCATCAGGCCGGGTATGGCGCCTATCTGGTGGGGGGCGGAGTGCGCGATCTGATGCTGGAGCGTGAACCCAAGGATTTCGATGTGGCGACCGATGCCACGCCGGAAGAGGTCAAGGCGCTGTTCCGCAACTGTCGCCTGATTGGGCGTCGTTTCCGCCTGGCGCATGTCCACTTCGGACGAGAGATCATTGAGGTGGCGACCTTCCGTTCCGGTCAGGATGGCAGCGAGAGCAGTGCCGAGCAGACCGAGGACGGGATGATCCTGCGGGATAACCAGTATGGAACGCTGGAGGAGGATGCGTGGCGTCGTGACTTCACCATCAATGCCCTCTACTACAATATCGGTGACTTCTCGGTGGTCGATTACACCGGTGGGGTGGAGGATCTGGAGAAGGGGCAGATTCGCCTGATTGGTGATCCTGAACAGCGCTATCGTGAGGACCCGGTGCGGATGTTGCGTGCGGTCCGTTTTGCGGTCAAGCTCGGTTTCCAGATTGAGGAGGAGACCGAGGCACCGATTGAGCCACTGGGCAATCTGCTGGAGCAGATTCCACAGGCGCGTCTCTATGAGGAGTTCCTGAAGATGTTCCAGGCGGGGCAGGCGCTGGAGACCTTTGAGAAGCTGCGCCACTATGACCTGTTCCGTTACCTCTTCCCGATGACAGATCGAATGCTGGCTGAGGAGGAGGGGAACTTTCCGCACACCTTCTTGATGCGAGCGCTGGAGAATACCGATCTGCGCGTGGCGCAGAACAAGCCGATTACCCCGGCCTTTCTGATCGCGTCGCTGCTTTGGGAGAACGTGCGTCAGCATGCCGAGGCCTCACAGGATACCCATCCGGAGAGCGGTAACCGTCTGCCGGAGAATGTGCGACTTCATCGTGCCGGGCAGGATGTGCTGCGGGAGCAGCGCAAGAGCCTGTCGATGCCGAAGCGCTTTGCCATCATGGCGCAGGAGATCTGGGAGCTGCAGCCCCGTTTTACCCGACGTCGTGGGCGTCAGCCCTATCGCTTTATGGAGCACCCCCGTTTCCGTGCCGCCTATGACTTCCTGCTGCTGCGTGCCGAGGTGGGGGAGGTTGAAGAGGAGATGGCGCAGTGGTGGACCGACTTCCAGCAGGTGGATGCCAAGGGGCGGGAGACGATGTCGAGTGATGCGCCGGGGGAGAAGCGTTCGCCTCGCAAACGTCGACGTCGTCGCAAGAAGAAGCCTGCTGCGGCAACCGAGTAGTGTTGGCCTATATTGGTCTGGGGAGTAATCTGGACCAGCCTCGACAGCAGATTGAGCAGGCGCTGGATTCATTGGGGCAGATAGCGCAGAGTCGTTTGGCGCAGGCCTCTTCGCTCTACCGTACCTCACCAATGGGACCGCAGGATCAGCCTGATTACATCAATGCGGTCGCTGCACTGGAAACCACATTGGCACCGCTGGAGCTGCTTGACCGGTTGCAGCAGATTGAGCGGCAGCAGGGGCGGGTACGGGGACGGCGCTGGGGAGAACGTACGCTGGATCTTGATCTGCTGCTCTATGGGGAAGAGCAGTGGGATCATCCCCGTTTACAGTTGCCTCATCCAGGGATTGCGCTACGCTCTTTTGTATTGGTGCCGCTGCAGGAGATTGCGGGGGATGAGTTGGAGATACCGGGGGTTGGCAAGATGGATATGTTATTGAAAGCATGTGACTGTGGTGAGATCGAGAGAGTGGAACAATGAGTGAATCGATGAAAAAAGTGACCGTCTCTACCCTGGTGGAGATGAAGCAGAAGCAGCAGAAGATTGCGATGCTGACCGCCTACGATTTCAGTTTTGCCCGCCAGGTGGATGAGGCGGGCAGCGATGTGGTGCTGGTGGGGGATTCTCTGGGGATGGTGGTGCAGGGGAAGGAGACCACGATCCCGGTTACCATGGATGAGATGGTCTACCACACCCGGATGGTGGGGCGCGGGCTGAAGCGGGCGCTGCTGCTGGCCGACCTGCCGTTCATGAGCTATGCCACTCCGGATGAAGGGCTGCGCAACGCCGGTCGCCTGATGAAGGAGGGGGGGGCGCAGATGGTCAAGCTGGAGGGCGGTGCCGATCAGGTGGGAACGGTCGAGCTGCTGGTGAGTCGCAATATTCCGGTCTGTGCCCATCTGGGGCTGCAGCCGCAGTCGGTGCA
Source organism: uncultured Piscirickettsiaceae bacterium (assembly GCA_964344805.1). Taxonomy (GTDB): domain Bacteria; phylum Pseudomonadota; class Gammaproteobacteria; genus Thiopontia. The sequence goes on from CAYFOU010000207.1 coordinate 2,487, forward strand.
CCGTCTCGGGGGATACAAGGTGCAGGGACGGGACAAGGCGGTGGCGCAGCAGATGATCGAGGATGCGGTTGCGTTGGAGCAGGCGGGGGCCTCGATGCTGGTGCTGGAGTGCGTGCCGGTACTGCTGGCGGCAGAGATCAGTGTGGCACTGCAGATCCCGGTGATTGGTATCGGTGCCGGTGTTGACTGCGATGGGCAGGTGCTGGTGCTCTATGACATGCTCGGGATCACCGGTGGACCGGTGCCCCGTTTTGTGAAGAACTTCATGGAGGAGCATGACTCCATTGCGGCGGCGCTGAAGGGGTATGTGGAGGCGGTGCAGCAGAGGCAGTTCCCGACGGCGGCGGAGAGTTTCTCCTGATGGAGACGGTTGCCGAGATCGGGCAATTGCGGGAGCAGATTGCGCGCTACTGCAAGGCGGGGGAGCGAATCGCCTTTGTGCCGACGATGGGGAATCTCCATCAGGGGCATCTGGAACTGGTGCGGCAGGCGAAGCAGCGAGCCGATCGGGTGGTTGCCTCCATCTATGTCAATCCCACCCAGTTTGGTGAAGGAGAGGATTTTGAGGCTTACCCACGGACGCTGGAACGGGACAGTGCCTTGTTGGAAGAGGTGGGGTGTGATCTGCTGTTTACCCCCACTGATCGGATGATGTACGGGGAGCGGGCCCGTTCCGGCCTGACTCGGGTCGAGGTGCCGGGGATCTCCGATCAGCTCTGCGGGGCCTCACGTCCCGGCCACTTTACCGGTGTGGCGACGGTGGTCACCAAGTTGCTCAATATCGTGCAGCCCGATCTGGCGCTGTTTGGGGAGAAGGATTTTCAGCAGCTACTGGTGATTCGGCGGTTGGTGGATGAACTCAATCTTCCGGTGGAGATTGTCGGCATTCCGACCATGCGTGAGGCGGATGGTCTGGCGATGAGTTCCCGCAATGGCTATCTTTCAACTGAAGAGCGCAAGGTTGCCCCCGAGCTGAATCGGCTTCTACAGTCAATGTGTCGACAATTGGAGGCGGGGGAGCGGGATTATGCTGCACTGGAGCAGAGCGGGATGGTGCAGCTTGAGCAGGCTGGTTTTGAGCCTGATTACCTCTCGATTCGTCAGCAGAGTCTGGAGTTTCCTGATGCTGGGTCAAAAAAAGTGGTGATTTTGGCTGCTGCGCGCCTTGGAGCCACACGTTTAATTGATAATTGTGCGCTGGATCTGAGATAATAACCGCCATGCAAGTAACGATGTTGAAAACCAAACTGCACCGCGCGACGGTCACCCACTCCGAGCTGGAGTATGAGGGGTCTTGTGCGATTGATGGTGCCCTGCTGGATGCCTCCGGCATTATGGAGTATGAGCAGATCCATATCTATAATGTCGACAATGGCAATCGTTTTATCACCTATGCAATCCGTGCGGAGGATCGTTCCGGGGTGATCTCGGTGAATGGGGCGGCGGCGCACAAGGCCGATCCCGGAGATCGGATCATCATCTGTGCCTATGGCGCGCTGGAGCAGGCGGAGGCGAAGCAGTTCAAGCCACGGCTGATCTATCTGGCGGAGGACAACACCATCAAGCGTACCGCCAATACCATTCCGGTTCAGGCTGCCTGATTTATTGGAATGCAGTAAAAAGGCGAATCTCCGTGAGGAGATTCGCCTTTTTTGTCTGTTGGGAGCTTAGCAGCTCATGTAGTTGCGGAAGGAGCCGAGGTCGTGGACGTTGCTGAATCCCATTGATTCCAAATAGCTCTTGGCCATCCGGGTGCGTGCCCCGCTGACACAGTAGAGGATGATCGGACGTTCGGGGTCCAGCAGATCTGCGGCGCTCTGAATCGATTGCAGGGGAACGTTGATGGCGTCCGGAAGGCACCCCTGGGCAAACTCCATCGGGGTGCGTACATCGACCAGTTGTCCCGCCTCCTCTTTCAGCAGGCGGTGCGCATCTTCGCAACTGATATTCATTGAAAACATAATCAAATCCTGTTTGTCATGGTGAGAGTTCCTGTACATTTGCAGGGTAGGCTCTCAATGTCGTGCCATAATTTATATGGGTCAGATTGTACTTTATTCAATGATTTTCTTCAATACTTATTTTTGACTATTTTACTGCGACTTTCGGTTTCTGCGCAGTGCGATAAAAATGCCGATCACCAGTATGATCGCAATAAACAGGATGCCTTTTATCATGAGGATTCAGTGGATGACTTTCAATGTTTCCGGGTTGGGTTCAAGTTCAATCAGGTCGGAGCGCAGACCATGCATCGCCACCTCTCCCCGTAGTCGCGCAATGCCGTCATAGCTGTAATCGAAGCTGTAGCAGCGTTCAAACTGGAGTCGCCCCTGGCGGTTGCGGCTCAGACCAATCTTTTTCAGGGAGACCGTCTGATCCAGCAGTTGGGCCTGATAGTTTTCGCAGGTGAGACGGCAGAGGGTGATGGCCCGTTCCCTGGCGCGCATGCTGCTGTGCCAGAAGAGGACAATGGCAGCAGGAATGCTGAGCATCAGTATGGTTTCGATTAGCTCTCTCATCAGTGGGGCACTCTACCATTAAATACCTGTTTGAAATAGCCAGGGTTACAGGAATAAAATGGTGTTAAGAAGTATCCATTACTAAAGAACCCCTGAACAAGTCATGTGTAAATGCCTAACGTCCATA
>CAYFOU010000208.1:0-5036 GCA_964344805.1 uncultured Piscirickettsiaceae bacterium
AGCTGGGTTAATGGTGGCAACTTCTTGCCCACCTTCTTCAACCCCTACCACCGTTGCATGAAACGTCAAGCTTTTTCTGGCAAAGTCAACCTGCATATTCCGGCCCAACCTGAATACTGATTCTGGTTTAACGTGAACATCGATTCCGGTCTCATGATGAACACTTTTGTCGATTTTCCGGAATCGGTGTTCATTTTCACCGGAATACGCAGTCAACCAAATAAAATTTTTATTTATCTGACACTTACCAACAATAAACCTCATCACCACTACAGAAATCCAGAAGGTACACGGCCCATATTTTTCAGGGCTTGCATAACCTCAAACTTAAGATGGGCCGGGAAGAAAAAGGGCTGCGCATATTCGAGGTATGGGTGTAAGTCGACACCCCTGCCAGAGGGCACAGCAATCACCTAAAGGGCGGGACTCCTCTCTGTACCTCCCTCTATCATCTTCGACCCAACCATCAAAAAAATTACCTGCATATTCTCAAGTTTTTTTCTGGGAGCTTCATTACACAGAGGTACCCCCCCAAACCTGAGCTGGGAGTCCCAAAAAAACACGGGGGATATTTCAAAAACAAAATTCCTGACTTTTTCACTGCGGGAATGCCATTAAAACATTCATCTTTAGTGACACCCCTTTGATTCATAAGCTAGTGGTTGTTAGTGACCAATGCTGAGACCAAGATGAATCAGAAAACAAACCATTACTCAAAACAAACCACTTATCGGCGCCGTCAAAACCTGCGCGGCCTGACACAACTAAATGTCTGGGTGAGCAGGGGCTGCAAGAACCGGATTGAGCAGCTTGCTGAAAATTCAGGTACTGCTCAAGGAGAGGTGGTAGGGCTTCTGATAGAGAGAGGCTTAAGCGATGGGATCACCCGATAAAAATTAGACAGACCAATTTTTCCAGCATCATCAGGAGCACTTTTACTCCTACACCCAAGAATATGAAGCCGAATAACCCAAGAACAGGAGCTCAATCAATTGAAACATTTTTCAAGATCTGATGACTGAATTGATGCACCTTGTAAATACAGGAAGAGACAGATGACAAATTTCAGCCTTGCCGAGGAACTCAGAAATAGCAGACTCAGCAACGAAGAGCTCCAGATCATCGAGGAAAACAAGCAAAGGAAAACTGAGAGAGCTTTGCAGTTTGAGATCGAGCGACGCAACGCTAAGGGTTTTCAGCCACTCAAAACCATCCAGCACGGGGCGCTGGGAGCACTTGAAAGCATAGGAGCCGGACTAAAGCAGGCCGACACTTTAGATGACATCGCCCCTTTTGGTCTAGCACCCTCAATTCAGCTCCCTGAATTGGGTATTGGCGAGACCGTTCAAAAGAGCGCCAATGAGGCGAAGGAAAACGTCTGGGGCGATATGAGCGATACCACTCGTGAGGCGATTACCACCCCGATTACAGTCGATAATGGTCATGGTAGTTGGGAATTCAACCCTGATACTGAGCTGACTGATTACTTTGCCAAGGCACTGCATGGCGTAGGTTCAACATTGCCTGCACTCACCCAGGGCGGCCCAATAGCATATGCAGGAAAGAAGCTAACCAAGCGTGGTCTGGACTTTGCCACACGGCAATTGAGCCGCAAGGTAAAGTCACTTTCAAGACAGGGGCTGCCTATCAACCAAGCAGTTGACCAAATCAGTTCCCAATACAAAATCGGAAGACATCGAGTTGATGAGCTGGTTTCCAGTGGAGCCGGCAACATCGCCGGATACGCACCGGTTATTGGGCTGATGGAGGGTGGAGAAGCTGCCGAGCGAACTCGGGAAAAACTCATCTCAAAAAGTGAAGCATGGTGGAACGGTCAGGCTCCAGATTCAGATCTGGTGATTACTGAGCGCTATGGCGAAATCTATTATGGTGAAACTGATCCTGAACTGGATATTGAGGCACGGGTAAAGATTGCCCGAAAGATGGCTATTGATGAAGCAAGCGATGCCGTGTTCGATGAGATTTCCCGCAAGGCAGCAGGGGTTGGTGCTATTGCCATGCCATTTGTTGAAAAGGCTGCTCTCAGCCAGAAGACCATCTTCGGATTGGGTGGGCACAGTTTTGCCCGTAACATGCTCACCGGCACCACTGCAGAGGCTGGGGAAGAGGCTTTCATTGCCAATCAATCAGAACAGGCTATCAACAGGGCTACCGGACAGACAGAAGATGAAGGAGTAGCACAGGCAACGATAGAGGCTGCTATCGGTGGCGCTTTAGGTGGTGGAGCAATGACGCTGCCAGGTTCAGCTGCAGCCAAGTGGCGTAATCGTGACGAAGAGAGTGGAGCCCCTCAATCTGGCACCACAGAGCAGTTAGAAGAGGCACCTTTACCCCCAGAGCCATCTATCTCAACTGAGTCTGCTCCTGTATCTGAAAAGGCGGCAGAAGAGCGCCCACAGCGATATGTGGTGAGCCCCTTTAACAGGAAGTTCACAGTGATCGATAAACAGCGTGGACGGATGGTTGATGAGTTTGTTGATGAAACAGTGGCTCAGCAGTATGCAACTGACCTGAATAGTGGTGATCAACGTAGCCCAGCCCGATACATTCCTCAACAACGTAACGATAACTGGGTGGTGACCGACAGGAAGAGCGGATCTGAGGTATACGCCACCGATGATGATCAACTGGCAAAACTCTATGCGCAGGATCTCAACCGAAAGGATCGCGGCTGGCAACAGGGTACTCCCGTGGGTGCTGCGGAGGGCCAAACAGACACACACATCTTCCAAGGCGAGCATATTCCCGCTACTCAGCCTTCAGAGATTGAGCCTTATGTTGAACCAAGCCCCATTGAAGGTAGTGTAACCGGACATAATCTCACAAGATCTAATACTGGCGAGGTAGAACCATTCATCCATCATGGCGAACATATCCCAGCTGAAAAAACAGCCAACATAGGCCCCACTCAGGCTACCAACCCCATTGATGGCATTGTGATCGCTAAACAACTGGCACAACTGGAACCAATCATCAGCCACGATCCAGCATTGATGATTAATCATGCTGGTGCATTGGAAAATCTCAGGAAAGGAGAAATCGACAAGGCAGCCATGACGCTGCAGAGTCTCCAAAATCATCTACAGCAATCCCACCATACAACTCCCCTCCCCCAAGAGCAGACCACTAAACAAACTGTATCAACAGAGCTACCCAACGAGAATGACAAAGCAGCATTATTGAGTGAGTTGACTAAAATTCACAATGAAGTCAAAGGCGACCCAGCTGGCAGCCAGATCTTCATCAAATCAGCTAACGCCCTTGCTGATCGAGATTTAGATCAAGCCAAGATTTCACTGGAGCAGTTGCGGCAGTACCTGCAACAAAAAGCAGACCAACAGAAACTATCGTTGAATAGGCAGCCAGTAGATTTTGATGTGGGTCCCATCAAGGTATTGGATGAGAGCAATACACTCCTTCCCACAACTGAGACACTGGAACTTGAGCCAACTGAGATCATAGAGGCACCTCCTGCTGAATCCATCACTCCCCCACTATCACCTGATCTCATCCCAGAGCAAGCGGCATCACCGGAACCTGAAAGCATCATTACCGAAGATCTTCCGCCATTTGAACAGTTGAAATCAGTCATGAGGCAATACCGCCAGCAGGGGGCAACCTTTGATGATGTATGGGAAGGTATATTTCAGAGAAATGCTGAACTATCTGAAGATAATCCATATCAACATCATGCAGAATTGAATGCTGATCTATGGGAGAACGAATACCACAAAGGGCGTAAAGGGCTACGTGAATTGTGGGACTCTCTCAGCTCCTACAGTTTGAAAAAACATGACCAATTGATCACAGATCTACAGGAGGGAAAAACTGATCCTGAATCACTGAAGCGAGGATTCATCGAACTTGCCGAGAGTGAGGAGACGATTAAGGCGGAACTCTCTAAGCTAACCAAGAAACAATTGCTGCAACGCATGGGAACCATGGGGCAGTCACGTTACAAGAATGAGAAGAAGAATTATGTTGTCGATGCTGCACTAGATGATCTCTATGGTGATTTTGCTCTCTCCAGCTTCAGCTACGGTATGGATGGCCCCAAACCGGCAATCCTGAAATTGGTGGAGGGTTACACTGATGAGAGCCTGAGATCCTATGCCAAGCAGATAGCACAACAAAGACAGGAGTACCGAGATCACTTAGAGCAGCATAAAAATGCAATTGATAACCCACAGACGCTGGAGGATTATGAGACTTTTATCCGGGTTAAGGGTGCTGACGCATTAACCATTGAGCAGCACCGTGAGCTGGATCAGCTGCATGCAGAACAGACAATCCTCGAGGTTGAAGAGAAGCCACTTGAGTTTGTATTGCATAAAACCAAGCACACCAAAAAAGGCCATGATCTCTTTGTGGTGCAGACCACCGAACGGGTAGATCGAGCCACCTTCGAACAACTGCGAGACAAGGCCAAGGAGCTGGGTGGACGCTATTCCGGTTACGCCAAGAACGGCGCCATTCCAGGATATACATTCGCCGATAAGGCTACAGCAGAGAACTTTATTACTGGGGAGTCGCTGGACAGTGCAGGCACTGAGACTGAAGAGAAACTGAACCGCAACCTCTCCAAGCTAGAGACGGTAGCTGAACGATCTGAGCAGAATGCAACTGACACACTGAATCAGAACAGGATGGTGAATACTGCCCGTAGAGCCAGAATAGCTGCAGGGATTGAGAACAGCTCACAGGAGAGGATTGCACTGGCACAAACAGCCAAACGCATTACCCATGCTGCAAAATCTGGTGAAATCAAACATCTGAACAAGCTATCTGCACTCTCTCAGATTGAAATGCTGGATAAACTGCTGAGACGGTCCCGGCATCGCCGCCAAAGAGCAGAGAACGCCTACAAAGAGGAAGAACCGGTACAGATCGGTGATATTGATCATGCTGAGTATCCAACTGTTGAACTCACTTCAGGAATTCTCAATGATCTTGCCAATGCGCTATTGTTAACGATGCCAGAAACCCGCGCCTATTCGCCGCATCCCGCACAATGG
>CAYFOU010000209.1:0-1780 GCA_964344805.1 uncultured Piscirickettsiaceae bacterium
AGACATATACTTGGTGAAATGATTTTAGATACTCAGTTAACCGGACAGCAGTGATATTTGATGTTCTTTTAACGGGAGCAAAACCATGCAGGAAAGCAAAAAAACCATTTCAAACCTACTGTCGAAGTACGCACTGGAGCATATGGACAATTCAACCATCTCGAAGATGGCAGACGATGCCGGCATATTGCCTCATAACGGAAAGCTTGTTCTGAAAGAGACAATGATCAAACGCTTGCTGGACAAGGATTCACACAACAGCGACACGCAATAGCCTATTGCATCCATCCGCTTCAGCACGCTGATCCCGGATGGAGCCGACTGCTTTACCAATCACTAACATTTTTACTTAACCAAGGAGCTAATTTAGAATACTTATCATTAACAACCAGTAATGTCCGGCATGGGCCGTAATTCATGCCGGATGTTCACAACAAACCGGGGGAGATAACCATGTCAAAAGACGAGCTACTTGAGGCGATCCATCTATCCGACGCCCTGATCCACGATGCCTCGAAAAATGACCTCTCAGAGGCGCTGAAGATTCTGGCGTTGATATTGGAGAAATATCATCAGAAGTGTGGAGAGATACCGATGGGCTGGCTCCACAAGATCAAAAAGCAGGAGCGGCTGGATGATCTCGACAAGAAGACCCTGAATCTGATTCTGCAGGCACTGAAGCGGTTGAATCGGGTTTTGCAGGAGGATGTGAAGAGAACCCAACGGGTACTGCACTAACAGCCAACGATACAGGGTGGTGGATCAGGAGAGCGGAGCCATCACTCGCTGCCAGATCTCGATCACCTGCTGGCGCTCCTCGATAAACTCCTGATCGGAGACCCGGGAAGAGCGGTTCTCCAAGAACAGATGGTAGGCGGCACGGCGGAACTGTCGATAGTTCTGCACCAGCATCGCGGCATCCTTTCGATCCAGCAGCTTCTCCTTCACCAGAGACTCGATCAGCCGCACATTGTCAGGCCAGCGCAGCAGCTTGGGATGATCATGGGCCCAGCGCAGCACCAGATACTGGACGATGAACTCGATATCGACCATCCCCCCCTCCATCTGCTTCAGATGGATCTCTCCCGCCTTGCACTGCCCCAGCGCCTCGCGCATCTTCTCGCGCATATCGACCACCTCCTGGCGCAGCTTTTCGGGGTCACGCTGTTGCGACAGCACCTCGTGACGGATCGCCTCAAAACGCTCAATCGCAGCTCTACCCCCAAACACCGCACGGGCACGGATCAGCGCCTGATGCTCCCAGGTCCACGCCTCCTCCAGCTGGTAGTTGCGGAACCCCTCCAGATCGGAGACCAGAATCCCCGAGTTGCCATTGGGGCGCAGGCGGGAGTCAATCTCATAGAGACGACCACTCATGGTGCGGGTGGTCATCTGGTGGATCATCCGCTGTCCCAGCCGCACATAGAATTCACGCCGACTGACCGGGTACTGTTTACGGCTGAACGGGGCCTCCGGCTCCCCATCATGGAGGAAAACCATATCGAGATCAGAGCCATAGCCCAGCTCCAGCCCTCCCATCTTGCCGTAGCCGATAGCAACAAAACCGGGATCCTCGACTGTCTCGGAGCGTTTCCGGGGCTGTCCCATGCGCCGTGTCATCTCGTTCCAGCAGAGATGGAAGCTGTGTGCCACCAAGGATTCGGAGATCCAGGTCAGCGCATCACTCACCTTCATCACCGGTAGCCGGTCCATCACATCGACCGCCGCCACCTTGAGAATATTGCGACGCTGGAAGTGGCGCATCAGCTCCATCTGCTGC
>CAYFOU010000209.1:1790-4963 GCA_964344805.1 uncultured Piscirickettsiaceae bacterium
ACTCAATAGCGGCTCCGGCCCGGTCGGCATCACGATATTGCGCACATCCATCAGATCTTCCAGCATCATCGGGGTCTGCGCCAGCTGGTCTGCAATCCACGGGCTCTTCTGCAACAACCCTAACAGATGCTCCAGCGAGGTGCTGTTCTCCGCCAGCATCGAGAAGTAGACTGAGCGGCGACCGATCGCCTCCACCAGCCGCACCGCCCGCAACAGCCCCTCATCGGCCTGTTCCAGCTGGGAGGCGGCCTCCATCAGCAGCGGCATCAGCCGGTCCAGACGGTGCTGCCCCTCACGGCTCATCGCCTGTACCGCACCCGACTGTGCCCACTGGCTCAGGGATTGGCCAATCGCTGTCTCATCTTCGAACCATTGTGACAGCCCCTCCGGCTCCTCACCATCGCGGATCTGCTCCCAGATCTGCTGGAAGCTTGCCTCTTCACTCTCCTCTTCACCGCTGGAGAAGAGCTGCTCAAACTGCTGCTGCACCGCCTCCCGGTGCCGCTTCAGTTGTGCATCAAAGCCTTCCCACTGATCGAACCCCATCGACTCCGCCAGCAGCTGACGGCGCTCCTCGCTATCCGGCAGGCGCTGGGTCTGACGATCCTCATACTCCTGAATACGGTGTTCGGTATTGCGCAGGAAAACATAGGCCGCCACCAGCGTATCGTACTGCGTATCGCTGATCTCACCACGCTCCCTGAGCAGCGGTAACACCTGAAGAATGGGTCGAATCTGCAACTCCTTCTCCGCACCACCCCGCACCAGTTGGAAGGCCTGACCGATAAACTCGATCTCGCGAATGCCACCCGGCCCCAGCTTCACATCATCCAGCATCCCCTTCTTGCGCACCTGACGGGCGATCATCTGCTTCATCTCACGCAGCGACTCAAAGGCGCTGTAGTCGAAGTAGCGCCGGTAGATAAAGGGGCGCAGCATCGCCATCAGCTCCTCACCCGCCTTGAGATCACCGGCCACCACCCGACCCTTGATCCAGGCGTAGCGCTCCCAACTGCGGCCATGGAGCTGATAGTAGTCCTCCATCGCATCGAACGAGGAGGCGAGCGCCCCCGCCTCACCAAACGGACGCAGCCGCATATCGACGCGGAAGACAAAGCCGTCGACGGTATTGCTGTTGATCGCCTTGATCAGGCGGCGCCCCAGATTGGTAAAGAACTCCTGGTTGGAGATCCAGGGGCGGCGCCCGCGGGTCTCTCCATCCTCGGGATAGGCGAAGATCAGATCAATATCGGAGGAGAAGTTGAGTTCACGCGCCCCCAGCTTGCCCATCGCCACCACAATCATCTGCTGCGGCCTGCCGCTCTGTTCCCCCTTTGGGGTCCCCTCCTCATCACACTGCCAGCGGTAGAGCAGATCCAGCGTTTCAGAAAGGCAGACGTCCGCCAGCGCTGAAAGCTCGGCCACGGTGGAGTGGTAGTCCCCCCAGCCAGCCAGATCACGCACTGCGATCCGCACCATCTCCTGACGGCGAAATTTGCGCAGGATGGTGGAGAGCTGTGGATCGCTCTTCGCCTTTTTCAGCTGCTTCGAGAGCAACGTACGATAGGTGGTCTCATCACTCTGTTGATCCAGACGATCTGATTTCAGCAGCCAATCCAGCAGCGATTCATCCTGCCGACAACTGTTCTCGATAAAGGGGCTGAAGCGGAAGAGGGCCTCAATCTCCTGACGACGGCTCATAAGCGCAGGCTACCTTGCCAGCGCCAGCTGACGGCTGCTCTTCTCGCTCAACAGCGCCTTGCGCACAGCGCTGGTGGCCTGGTAGAAGTGGCGGCGTTCGTCGGCGCTCATGGTGCGTTTCTGCGGCAGTGCCACCTTCATCGCATCAAGATACTCCTCTCCCTGACGGAACTCGTAGTGGAGGTGGGGGCCGGTGGAGAGACCTGTACTGCCGACATAGCCGATCACATCCCCCTGATGGACCCGTTCACCCGGCTTGAGCCAGTTGGCAAAACGGGAGAGGTGACCGTAAACGGTGGTGTACTTGCCCCCATGGTGATCCAGGAAGATCACGTTGCCGTAACCATTCTGGAACTCCCGCTTCTGTACCACACCATCGGCAGTGGCAATCACCGGGGTTCCCTTCTTCGCCTTGAAATCGGTACCGCGGTGAGGGCGGTAGATCTTCAGCACTGGATGGTAGCGACGCAGGGTATAGTGGGAGCTGACCTTGGCATTCTTCAGTGGATAACGCAGGAAATCGGCTCCCACCGGTTCACCTCGCCCATCGTGAAAACGGGTCGCCCCACGACGGTCGGTGTGTCGAATCATCCGCACCGGCTTGCCCCGGCTACTCAGCTCGGCAGCCAGTACGGTACCACTCTTCAGGGTGCCATCCCGGCCCGGCTGCAGGATTACCGTAAATCGGTCCCCCTTGCGAATATCCCTGCGGAAGTTGATCTGTTCTGCAAACAGTGATTCCAGGTGGTGGATATGGTTGGACGGGATACCGGCTGCACGTGCCGACTGGGAGAAGGTGCGGGAGATCTGCCCACTCTTCACCACCCATTTGCGTGTGGCAATCGCAGGGGCCTTGCGCACCTGTTTGACCTGCTGGGATGTGGGCACTGCCTGCTTTCGCTCAACCTGGGGTCGCGGGGTCAAATCGACCACCTCGATCCGCTTGCTGCCCCCCTTCAGTGCCACCGGGTTCTGCGGCACGCACCCCACAGCGACCGTCAGCAGCGTTGATAACGCGGCTACGCTACGCAAACGGGGCAGGGGTCGGCGGTTACGACGCATCAGGCAGGACCTTCTCCATCTCCTCAATCAGTTGTCGGGTCAATTCCGGCACAGGTCCAAGTTTACCATGGTCAATGTCATCGCAAACCTCTTTGCCGAGCCGGGTCAATTCCGGGAAGCCGAAGGTGGTGCCACTCCCTTTCACGGTATGGGCATTGACCCGCACCTGCTTCCAGTTCTCTTCATCCAGTGCAACCTTGAGCTCACCCAGCAGCTTCTCGGTTCGATCAACAAAGAGCTGCATCAGATTGTCATCCATAAAGTCGCTGGTAGCCGGGGCATTCTGACTGGCCTCACCACTGATCTGCTGCATATAGGCATCCAGCCACATCTGCAACACCTCCAGCTCAATCGGCTTCTCCAGAAAGCCATCAATGCCGACCTGCTCCAGCGCCACCCGCTCCTCCGGG
>CAYFOU010000210.1:0-4948 GCA_964344805.1 uncultured Piscirickettsiaceae bacterium
CGCTTCTGTACGATCAGGTCGGGGACCACATACTCCACCGCAGCGGGGGCGATCTGCTCACCGGGTTTGGGGTCGAGGGTACGGATCAGGGTCAGCGCCTCGCTGACCGCCTCCGGGGTCGCCTTCAGCTTCTTGCTCACCTGCTCCAGCGTCTGTTTGGAGTTGAGTGAGGCGATCAGCTTGAAGTGGTGTTCAACCCACTCCAACGCAATGGTATGTGCCTCAGAATGCTCCTTGAGCTGGCGCAGCTGGATCAGCAGGCACTCCTGCAGGTCACGGGCACCGACACCGGCAGGGTCAAATTGCTGGATCTGCTTGAGCTGGGTCACCAGCTCTTCCATCTCGATCTCCGGATCCAGATCATCCAGTGCCCCCATCATCTCTTCCAGCGTCTCTTCCAGATAGCCTTCACCATTGATCGCATCAATGATGGTCAGGGCGATGCTGTAGTCGCGCTCGGAGAGGGGAAGGGCGTTGAGTTGCCACTCCAGATGGTCCTGCAGCGTGGTGGAGGCAGAGTGGATGTCCTGAGGCTCGATCCCCTCACCGGGACCGGTATTGCCCAGCATTGAGGGAAGGTCGTAGGTATCTTCCCAGTTGCTGTCGCTCTCCATCTCCGAGGGGATGCTCTCCTGTTCAATGGAAGGTGTCTCAGGCTGCTGCTCGCTGGAGCCGGTTTCGGCACTGTTTTCCTGACTCTCCTGCTGCTCCTGGGCTTGTTGCTGCTCCTCGCCACTGAACTCCTCTTCGCCTTCACCCTCTTCCAGCAGCGGGTTGCTCTCCATGATCTCCTGCACCTCTTGCTGCAGTTCAATGGCAGAGAGCTGCAACATGCGAATGGCATGCTGCAGTTGGGGGGTCATCTTGAGTTGTTGACCGATGCGGAGGTTAAGCGACTGGTTCAGCATGGGGTCGGTTTCAGATCAGCAAAAAAGTGGGTTTCATGTCTATGTTATATCACAGGAAAGGTATGAGAGATATCGTAATCTTCAGCCCTTTTTCTACATGTGGAAGTGGTCGCCGAGATAGACCTCGCGGACCTGGTCATGATCCAGAATATGGTCTGGATCTCCCTCTGCAATCACCGTCCCCTCGCTGATGATATAGGCGCGATTACAGACGGTTAGGGTCTCTCGTACATTGTGGTCGGTGATGATGACGCCAATGCCGCGAGCGGCGAGGTGGCGCACCACCTTCTGGATGTCAGTCACAGAAATGGGGTCGACCCCGGCGAACGGCTCGTCGAGCAGAATGAAGCTGGGGTTGGCCGCCAGTGCACGGGCGATCTCCACCCGGCGACGCTCACCACCGGAGAGGCTGACCCCCTTGGTGGTGCGGATATGGGTGAGATGGAACTCCTGTAGCAGGCTCTCCAGCTCTGTCCCGGCATCCTCCTCATCCAGATCCTCCCGGTACTGCAGAATGGCAAGGATGTTGTCCTCTACCGAGAGCTTCTTGAAGACCGAGGGCTCCTGCGGCAGGTAGCCGATTCCCATCCGCGCCCGCTTGTGCATCGGGGTGCGAGTGATCTTTTTTCCATTGAGGGTGATGGTGCCGTTGTTGGCGCGGATCAGCCCGACAATCATGTAGAAGGAGGTGGTCTTGCCTGCCCCATTGGGGCCGAGCAGCCCCACCACTTCACCACTAAAGACCTCGAGGGATACATCCTGTACTACCCGCTTGCGCCCAAAGCGCTTCTCCAGATGCTGGGCAGAGAGGTGTGCCTGGATATCCTGCTGATCCATAAATTAATTAAAGGTGTCTTTAGCGGTGTGGTGAGCGGATGTGTTCACAGCTGCCAGGGGCGGTGTCGGGGCGGAATACGGTGCGGGTACGGGCCTGAGAGCGCATGATGTCCTTGTTGATGTCATAGACGATGCGGTTGCCCTTCTGTTCACTCCCGCGCTGACAGAAGATCGCCTCCTGCTTGGAGCCGATCAGGCGCACCTCATCCTTGCCGGAGGCGTAGATGATGCGGTCCGCCAGTCCGCGTACCGGCTGCTCATCGGGGTTGGGCACCTGCTGAAAATAGGCCTGTTTGGAGCTGCTGCCGTAGATGGTGGCGCTATCCAGCTCTCCATCTGTGAAGTGGAGTTCAATCTTGTCGGCATCGATCTCCAGTGAGCCCTGCGTCATCCGTACATCGCCGGTGTAGACCGCGTACCCCTTCTGGTCATGCAGTTCAGCGGTCTGGGAGATGATCTCCACCGGCTGGTCCTTGTCGGTGGGCAGGGCTAGAGCGGTCAGTGGTGCGGTCAGCAGGAGTGAAAGGGCGATAGCGTGCTTCATGACGGTATTGGGTGCGTATAAAAATCCAATGATATCAAGGCTCATATCGTCCTGCGGCATTTTTCAACAGATGCATGATGCCACTCTCCATCCAGGCCCGGGCACCAATGCCGCGGGTGATTGAGCTCTCTGTAGTGAAGGTGATGGGCTGGTTGGTCTCCAGATACTCCTGATCGATAAACAGGTTCAGCATCGGACTCTCGATCATGGTGAATTTCTTGCTGTCCGGGTAGCGCTGGTTGGCGACCACATCCCCGGTCAGGAAGATGCGGTTGTTCTCTTCGAATTGGGTCCCGTGATCGGCACGGATAAACCAGGGGGGACGCCCCTCTGTATAGGTGATGGCGCGAGGTTTGACCAGCTCCGCCTTCTTTTCATCCGGGTAGTGGTCGACCCGGTCGGCGTGGAAGGTGCTGGCAAGCTGTCCCTGAAGGTTCATCTTCTGACGATCAAACTGGACAATAAAGTAGTCGGTGGGGATATCCTGCTGCTGTGCAATCGGTTTCTGCTGGGGGGCGAAGTACCAGGTGGCAATGACCGCAATGACCAGCAACAGGGTGAAGAGGTTTTTTATCAATTGGTAACCCCGCGTACCTCACCTTCAATCATTGCCTGCAGGGTTCCCTGTGCCCCCATCAGCAGATCGCAGACGTCACGGGCACCACCCAGGCCGCCTGCCTTCGGGGTGGTCCAGTGGGCACGGTGGATTACCTCGGCGTGAGCATCGGCTACCGCAATGGCCAGTCCAACCTGCTCCATCACCGGCAGATCAATCAGGTCATCACCGACGTAGGCAACCTGCTGTGGGGTGATCTTCAGCTTCTCCATCATCGCCTTGTAGGCGGGCACCTTGTCGGATTGCCCCTGATAGAAGTGCCGGATGCCGAGGTTCTCCATACGGTGGGCTACCAGCGGTGCGTTGCGGGCGGTGATGATGCCGATCTCGACGCCGCTCTTCATCAGCATCTTCATCCCCAGCCCATCCTTGGAGTAGAAGGCCTTGTATTCCTGCCCATCGTCGCCAAAGTAGAGCCGTCCATCGGTCAGTACCCCATCGACATCGAAGATTACCAGTTTGATCTGGCGGGCAAGGTCGTGGATGGCTTTCGCTGTTTTCATTATTCAGACCGCCTTGGCATGAAGCAGGTCGAGCATATTGAGTGCGCCGATAATCTGCTGCTCACTGTCGACTACAAAGAGCCCGTTGATATTTTTCTGGTCCATGATCTGCAGTGCCTCCTCGACCAGCAACTCTGCTCTTGCAGTGGTGCAGTTTGTGGTCATCACTTCGTCAATCGGGGTGGTCTGGATATCCAGCTTCTGGTCCATGGTACGACGCAGGTCGCCATCGGTATAGATCCCCAGTAATTTGTTCTGTGAATCGGTGATGGCGGTCATCCCCAGCCCCTTTGAGGTCATCTCCAGCAGTGCCTCGCGGATCATTACGCCGCTCTGGACGGTCGGGATGCGCGCCCCCTTGTGCATGATATCCGTAATGCGCAGCAGCAATCTTCTTCCAAGCGCTCCGGCTGGATGGGAGCGGGCAAAATCCTCGGCGGTAAAGCCTCTGCTCTCCAGTAGTGCTACTGCCAGTGCATCGCCCATCACCAGTGCTGCGGTGGTGCTGGAGGTGGGGGCGAGGCCGAGTGGGCACGCCTCCTTCTCCACGCCAACATCGAGGTGGATGTTGGCCCCTTGGGCCAGGGTTGATTGTGCATTGCCGGTCATTGCGATCATCGGGACATTGAGGCGCTTGATCACCGGCAGGATCATCAACACCTCGCTGGTCTCTCCGGAGTTGGAGAGGGTGATCACCACATCGTTTTCAGTCACCATGCCGAGGTCGCCGTGGCTCGCCTCGCCGGGGTGGACAAAGAAGGCGGGGGTGCCGGTGCTGGCCAGGGTGGCGGCAATTTTGTTGCCGATATGGCCTGACTTGCCCATGCCGATCACTACGGCTCGCCCGTTGCAGGTGAGAATGGTTTTACACGCCTGTGCAAAGTTTTCATCCACCCGCGTCAACAGGGCCTCGATTGCCGCCCCCTCCTCGCGGATCACGGCACGTCCCAGCTCAACCATTTTCTCTCTGCTCATGCGGTCACCATTGTCTGTTGGTAGAGCAGTCCGAGGTAGCCAAAGAAGCAGCTCAGTAGAATGACCCCCTCAATACGCCCGATGGCCCGTTTCTCGCTCTTGAACAGGGTGGACATCAGATAGAGCAGCAGTGTCAGCCCCGCCATGATCATGAAGTCACGGGTCAACACCTCGCTGTCGATCACGCTGGGCAGGATCAGCCCTGGTAGCGCCAGCACGCCCAGAATATTGAACAGGTTGGAGCCGATGATGTTGCCAATCGCCATGTCGTGCTCCTGCTTGAAGGCGGCGGTGATCGATGCGGCCAGCTCCGGCAGGCTGGTGCCGATGGCGATGATGGTGAGGCCGATGATCAGCTCGCTCACCTCATAGGTGTGGGCGATCTCCACTGCGGCCCAGACGATCAGACGGGAACTGAGCAGCAGTACCACCAGCCCGGCAAAGGTCCAGATTAGCGCGGTCTGCATCGACATGTCATGGGGAATCTCATCCTCCACCTCGGGTGGGAAGGAGTCGTCGCCACTCTGTTCGCGGTTGGCGTGGATCAGCCACGCCATCAGCAGGA
>CAYFOU010000211.1:0-4926 GCA_964344805.1 uncultured Piscirickettsiaceae bacterium
AGGAGTCTGCCTTTTCTCTACTTGATTTGCGAGTGGTTTGCAGGATTTAGGTATATGTTTATTCATTTGAAGAAGCAGTTGAGCGTGATTGCAGCAACATTTTTACTTTTCTCAGGCAGTACTTCGGCGGAACCGGCGCCATTTGGTTTGGAAATTGGTAAGACGATGGTCGGTGATTTGCATAGTCAATTGCAGTACACCGTTTCAGAGAGTGCACACCACTGGATAGAAGGGCAGACCTATAAACTGGAGGAGCTTCCCAATGTAGATGGTCTGTTGGATGTTGAGATGATTTTTGATCAGGGTAACCTGCTGCAGGGAGTGGCGGCAGACTTCTCTGCCAGAAAATACCACTCTATTCTTGAGCTGCTCCAATCCAAGTATCGTCTGGTTGATAACGGCATTCCATTTCATGGTGGTAGATATGCGGTGCTTGAGGATGGAGATACCAAGATCTTTCTGGAGGCACCTCATATGCGAGGGGGAACGGTATCGCTTAGCTACATCAACAAGGCGTTCCTGAAAAATGTGGTACTGGCCAAGCGGGCTCAGCGGAATGACCAGCAGAAGAGGGAGATTGATCACTCCCTGTTGTAGTGTGACCTGCCCCATTAAAAAGCCCGGTATTCTTGCCGGGCTTTTTTGGGCATCTCATCTGGAGTGTGGGGTCAGAAGAAGACGTCATCGTTGTTACCACCATACTGTTCGTTGCTCTCTGCGGGCAGGCCATCAAATAGCTCACGCATTGGGCGACGCTCTTCTTCCATTGTGGTGTGCTGGTAGAGTGCGAGTCCGAAGGCATTGCGTGCTTCGGTATCGAAATTGCCACTCTGCTCAATTTGTTGGCGGGTCTCCTGCCATGCCCTGATCATCCCCTGAAGGTTCTGCATGTTCTGGGTGATGCGATCCTGGAATTGCAGTACCCCTACAATGGGCCGGACCAGTTCGCTGATCTCTTCATGTTCATGGGTCAGGCGACTCAGCTCCTGAATCAGTAACTGGGTTGTGTTCAGCTGGTGATCCAGATGGTCGGCATTTTTCTTCTCCTGAATGGTGGCGATCTTTTTACGGAATTCGCGTACGGCTCCCAGTGTATCCTCAGACATGCTGGAGATACGCCGGGCATCATCCATCAGCATATCCATTACCGTGATTACCGAGGAGACCGCCTCTTCAGATTCCTGACCGCACCACTCCATGGAGCCGGTAGAGAAGCGGACCATGCCATCTATTAGTTGATCTTTATCTATCATCAGAACAAATCCAGTATTGAGTGGTCATCCTTGGCGCGCTCGGGAGGCGGCTCTCGATCAAATACCTCACGGTAGAAGAGTTGAGTCTCATCAATCGAGGTGGTGAGCATGCCAATCTGTTCCCCCAGCTCCTCTGCGTTGGCGTTTTCATCCATAGAGAGGGTTTGGGTTGCCATTGTCCACCCCTGCAGGATATGGTCGAGGCGCTGGTTCATTGCATCTTCAAACTGCATGCTGACCATAACCGGCATCAGCTTCTGACGGATGCCCTCCTCCAGACGGATGATGCTCTCCAGCTGTTTCTGGATCCCGGAGAGGCCCAGTCGCGCATCACGCAACTCCTCATCTTCCTCGATACTGTTCAGCTGACTGAGGTCTCCCCCCCCATCCATGATTGCCTGTACCTCATCCAGAAGGTTATCGACATCCTTGTTGACCTCTACCTTCCGCTGTTCAATATGTTCATTGTCAGAGAAATAGATCTTGTGAAAGTCCTCCAGCGCCTTGCTTGCCTTCTCCGAGAGATAGCCGCGTGATAATTTCAGAACATGGCGTGCAGACTCACCAGCGTGGTGGCGTGCCTGATTGGTAAACTGCTGCATCAGCCCGAGAAAGAGCTGGTCCAGTTCAGCGACAGCCGCTGTTGTAGATGTGTCTTGTGTCATAGGTTATTTGGCCTGTAATCGATGTGTGCGTGATCGCTACCTTCCTGCACGCAAGGGGAGATCAGACAGACAACAGATATCAAAAATTGAGCGTTATCATAACAAAATTGTTACTGAAGAAGCGCTGATGTTTTGATTTCTTGTCACTACCTCGAGTATGAAAATAAGAAAAGCCCGACTCCAGAAAAAGGGGCCGGGCTTTTATGTGAAGTGGAAGGCCTCTTTACTTGGAAGCAATCTCCTCCAGCTTGGTGGCACGGATCAACTGGCCGTCCAGACCAGCCTCCTTGGCAGACTTGCCGTAAGCGACCGCCATCAACTGGCTGTAGTAGACCACAGGCATGTTGAAGCTGGTGCCATAATCGGCATTGATCTCGTCCTGGAACGCCTCAACGTTCATCTGGCACATTGCGCAAGGGGTAACAATCATCTCGGCCCCGGTGTCGTAGGCGGCCTCGATGATGTCCTTGACCAGCGCCTGAGACTTCTTCGGCTCGGAGAAGTTGAGTGCGCCACCGCAACACTGTGCCTTTTTCTGGTAGTCGCTCATCGCCTCACCACCCATCGCCTCGGTCATCTTGTCGAGGTAGAGTGGATTTTCGAAGGACTCACCATCAATGCCGTAAGGACGATTGGCCTGACAGCCGACATAGCTGGCAATCTTCAGCCCCTCCAGAGGCTTGACCACCTTGTTGGCCATCTCCTCATAACCGATGTCCTGAATCAGTACTTCGGTCAGGTGACGTGCCTGCACCTCGCCCTTGTACTCCAGGCCACCCTCGGCCAGTGCAATCTGTGCCTCGGACTTCAGGGTTTTGTTGTGGTCCAGGCGCTCCATCGCCTCGCGGGTTGCGAGCCAGCAGGCTGGGCAGGAGGCAACGATATCCTGACCGGGATTGGACTGCTCTGCCAGCGCAATATTGCGGGCAGAAAGGGTCAGGCGGGGCAGCTCGCCACCACCGGCATAACCGATTGATGCACCGCAGCAGTTCCAGTCCGGAATCTCGTTTAGGGTGATGTCAAGTGCATCACAGGTGGCTGCTACAGAGACCTGCTGGTTGTTGCCAGAGGCCTTGTTCTGTGAAGAACAGCCGGGATAGAAAGTGTAACTCTTGGACATATTTCTTCTCCTAGTCCTTAAGGCTGTGTGCGAGCTGCTTCCAGCTCCTGTGCCTTCTTGATGATCTTCTGCAGATCACCAGGGTTCTTCACACCATGACCGCCGAGGATCTCCATTGGATCCATACGGTTGGCCTTGACCATCGCCATACCGAGACCGCTCTTCGCCAACGCAGTCTTGATGCCTTCAACAAAACCGTTCATGAAGTAGAGGGCGATACCGAGCTTGAGCTCGTTGACGCGACCCTTTTTCATCAGGTTGTCCCAGAACATCTGACCGAACTTGGCGGTAGGTTGGTTCTGTGGGGCGATCCCCTGAACCTTCGCATAACGCGCCAGACCGTGCATGATATGGGTGATTGGCAGCTCGCGTGGGCAGCGGGCGATACAGTTGTAGCAGGAGGTACACATCCACATGGAGTCGGAGCTCAGCACCTCTTCGCGCTTGTTGGCGCGAATCATCATGAAGATCTCCTGAGGTGGGTGTGCCCAGTGAGGACCGAGCGGACAGGAGCCCGCGCAGACGCCGCACTGCATGCACATCTTGACCCAATCGCCCTCTTCAACGTTCTTTTCAACCTCTTTGAGGAAGTTGTTGGTGTATTGTTCTGACATTCTCAAACCTCCTTAGAACTTGAATGGGCTCATGCCGATCTCGTCGATCAGTTCACCCATTTCGTTGAAGAGTTGTGGAATACGCTGGATATCGGCAATTGATACCTCATGCGGCTGTACACGTTCCGGCTCCAGACCCTGACCCTTCAAGGTGTCTTCGATCTTGGTCATACGCTCGTGCGCCATCTCGGAACCACGCACAAAGTGACACTGATAGTTATCGCCCTTCGGGCAGCCCATCAGCATTACACCATCGTAACCGCTGGTTACTGCATCAATCACCAGAGAGGAGTTGATGGAGCCGAGGCAGCGAACCGGGATTACACGGACGAATGGGGTGTACTCCACACCATTCATGCCGGCCTGATCCAGTGCCGGGTAGGCGTCGTTCTCACACGCCAGTACCAGAATACGGGGCTTCTCCTCGAACTCGTCAGGGATGTCCACCGCCTTGATCTGCTCGCCCAGGGTGTTCAGTGAGTAGTTCTCGAAGGAGATTACACGTACCGGACAGGCACCCATACAGGTACCACAACGGCGGCAGCGAGACTCGTTGAACTCTGGATAACGATCCTCATCCTCGTTGATTGCGCCGAATGGGCACTCTACGGTGCAACGCTTGCACTGGGTACAGCCCTCCTTGCGGAATTGCGGGAAGCTGAGGTCGCCAGAGCGTGGGTGTGCGGCACGTCCCAGTGCTGCATTCTCCAGAGCCTGGATCGCCTTCAGTGCAGCACCCGCTGCATCGTCCTTCGCCTGCTGGATATCCATTGGGCGACGCACGGTACCGGTGGCATAGATGCCGGTACGACGGGTCTCGTAGGGGAAGCAGATGAAGTGAGAGTCGGCAAAACCATCACGTAGCTGTGGCATGTCCGGACCTTGACGGTAGTCGAGGTTCAGTACAGATACACCGGCAATCTCGTTGCTGTTCTCTTCTGCATCACCACCTTCCTCGTCATCATCGGAAGCCAGAGTGTCGATATTGACACCAGCGTTCGGTACCTGACCGGTTGCCAGTACCACCAGATCAACCTGCTCCTCAACCTCTTCGTCGAGAATCAGATCCTTGAACTTCACGGTCTTGTCTGCGGTAACCTCAGAGACCACACCCTTGGTGAAGGTGATCCCCTTGCGCTGACCGCTACGGTAGAAGTCCTCGCCGGCAGAGCCTGGAGTACGCAGATCGGTGTAGATGATCTGCGCATCAATGTCCGGATTCTGATCCTTGAAGTACATCGCCTGCTTGATCGAGGTGTTGCAGCAGTGACCGG
>CAYFOU010000212.1:0-212 GCA_964344805.1 uncultured Piscirickettsiaceae bacterium
AATGACAAGTGGTCGCAGCAGGGTCATGACAACGTGCAATAACAGGGGGTTGAAATTCGCTCATGCGAGGGCGAGACAAGGCGGAATTGACCGAAAAAGCGCAGTTTACACGCAGTAAATGAGCATTTTGAGGCCAATTTCAACGCTGGATCGCACCGCATGAGTAGAGTTTCAACTCCCTGTTATCCGTTCAGATGGGGGAGATTGTAGAA
>CAYFOU010000212.1:289-3218 GCA_964344805.1 uncultured Piscirickettsiaceae bacterium
GCTCCTCGATACGGATCAGCTGGTTGTACTTGGCGATACGGTCGGAACGGGAGAGTGAACCGGTCTTGATCTGCCCCGCACTGGTCGCCACTGCAAGATCTGCAATGGTGACATCCTCGGTCTCACCACTACGATGAGAGACCACTGCGGTGTAGTTGGCATCCTTCGCCATCTGGATCGCCGCCAGGGTCTCGGTCAGGGTACCGATCTGGTTGACCTTGATCAGGATGGAGTTACCGATTGACTTCTCGATCCCCTCGGCCAGAATCTTGGTATTGGTCACAAAGAGGTCATCACCGACCAGCTGCACCTTGCTGCCGAGGCGCTCGGTCAGCTGCTTCCAGCCCTCCCAGTCGCCCTCGTCGAGACCATCCTCGATGGTCAGAATCGGATACTGATCGACCCAGCTCTCCAGTATGTCAATCATCCCGGTGGAGTCCATCACCTTGCCCTCGGAGGCAAGGTTGTATTGACCATCCTGGTAGAACTCGGAGCTGGCCGCATCGAGACCAATATACATCTCGCTACCCGCCTTGAAGCCCGCCTTCTCGATCGCCTCGAGGATCACCTCGATTGCCGCCTCATTGGAGGAGAGGTTGGGGGCAAAACCACCCTCATCACCCACCGCGGTGTTCATCCCCTGTGCCGCCAATACCCCCTTCAGCGCATGGAACACCTCGGCACCGTAGCGGACCGCCTCGGTAACGGAATCTGCACCCACAGGCAGAATCATGAACTCCTGCAGATCGATACTGTTGTCGGCGTGCTCACCACCATTGATGATGTTCATCATCGGTACTGGCATCTTGTAGGGGGCATCTGGAGTGAGGTAACGGTAGAGCGGAGTCTTCTGCTCATTGGCTGCGGCATGAGCCGTAGCCATCGATACCGCCAGCAGCGCATTGGCGCCCAGGCGCCCCTTGTTCTCGGTGCCATCCAGATCGATCATGATCTGGTCCACCTCTTGCTGGGCAGTCACATCCTTGCCCTTCAGCGCATCGTTGATCTCGCCATTGACGTTGGCAACCGCCTTCAACACCCCCTTGCCACCGTAACGGCTCTTGTCACCATCACGCAGCTCAACCGCTTCACGAGAGCCGGTAGAGGCACCGGAGGGGACCGCAGCGCGCCCCATCGCACCGGAGGCGGTGGTTACATCGACTTCAACCGTGGGATTTCCACGGGAATCAACAATTTGGCGAGCTACGATTTGGCTAATCTCTGACATGGTTGGGCAATCCTATCCTTTCAACAATTGAGTCTTGGTGTTCTCTTACATGATTACGGAGCGGCATTATACCAGAGTGTATTTACCCCATCCGGTTACAGAGTTGTGAATGACACCGCCTCTACCGGGATAAGACTGGCCCGATGCACCATCCACGATCCTCTGCCCTGCCAATCCATCCAATCTCCACACTCTCTTCACATTTCACCCCTTGAAATTAAATCAATCGTTTGATTTAATCTTGCAGCCCAACCCCCCAGAAACCAGTAAAGATATGGCCAAATCTTCCCCAAACAGTACCCGCAACCAGCTCCTTGCCGCCTCACTCAAAACCTTTGGCAGCAAGGATTATGATGCCGTCAGCACCCGTGAGATCGTCGATCTCGCCGGGGCCAACATCTCCGCCATCTCCTACCACTTTGGCGGCAAGCAGCCACTCTATCTGGCCACTGCCGCCTATCTGGCCGAGTCACTGCAGCAGAAGATGGCCCCTGCGCTGGAGCAGATCAACACTCAACTGGAGAGTGCAGATCCCGCAACCTGTCGCGAACTGATCCAGCAGTTGATTGCCACCCTGGTGGAGCAGATCCTGCTGGGCGAACTGAGTGCCGATGCCGCCGGTTTCATTTTCCGTGAGCAGCTCAAACCGACCGAGGCCTTCGACATCCTCTATCAGGAGCTACTGCAACCAATGCAGGAACGCTATGCACGACTGCTCGCCTGTATCTTCGGCTGTGCGGAGACGGATCGCAGAGTCAAACTGATCACCCACTCCCTGCTGGGGCAGATCATCATCTTCCGGGTTGGACAGACCACCATTCTGCGTCGTCTGCAGAGCAAGCAGCTGACCCGCAAGGATTGTCAACTGATCACCCAACTGATCACCCAACAGACACTTGCCGCCATCGACACCCACATTGAACAGGACTCTGCCCATGACTAGCCCCACCCCACTGCGCAAACGGCTCCGCGCCCTCTGGATCATTCCCCCCATCGCACTCGGCATCGTGGTCATGGCCAACCTCACCGGCAACAAAAAGCCACCACTCAAGATTGAGCAGCAGGAGGTGGTACGTAGCGTTCGCACCATCACCGTGCCACAGGTGGATCTGCGCCCGATCGCAGAGGGGTATGGTGTGGTACAACCGGCCAAGGTGTGGCGTGCGATTGCTCAGGTGAGTGGTCGTATCACCGAGATGCACCCGCGACTGCGTGATGGCGAGATGATCCCTGCCGGTGGCACCCTGTTCCAGATCGACCCCATCAACTACCAACTGGCACTGGAGCAGATCCATGCAGAGCTGGCGGAGTTGAACATCCGTGAAGAGAATACCGAGGCACTACTGGAGATTGAACAGCGCAACCTGCAACTGGCAGAGCGCGAGGCGGCCCGTCTGCAGAAGCTGGTGGCCGAGGGCAACATCTCCCACAGCCGTGCCGATGAGACCGAACGGGCCATGCTCAACTCACGCACTGCAGTGCAGAACCTGCGCAACACCCTGGCCCTGATTCCGAGTCAGCGCCGGGTATTGGAGGCCAAACTGGAGCAGGCCAAACGTGATCTGGAGAACACCGAGATCAAGGCCCCGTTCAATCTGCGCGTTGCCAACCTCACCATGGAGACCGACCAGTATGTCTCTGTCGGGCAGACCCTGTTCGAGGGGGACGGGGTAGACCGGGTCGAGGTGGTGGCACAGGTCG
>CAYFOU010000212.1:3228-4876 GCA_964344805.1 uncultured Piscirickettsiaceae bacterium
TCACAGCCCCCCAGCCAACAGCAGCTGACCGAAGGGTTGGCACAATACGCTGCTCTGAAGCCACGCATCGAGATGGATATGGGTGAGTCGTTTGCACAGTGGGATGCGGAGTTTGTCCGCTTCAGTGACCGCATCGACAGCGAGACCCGCACCATCGGTGTCGTCGTCGCCCTCGACAATCCGCTCCGGCAGATCATTCCCGGACAGCGTCCTCCGCTCTCCAAGGGGATGTTTGTACGGGTGCGCCTGCAGGGCCGCACGCAGCCCGCACGCACCATCATTCCACGCACGGCTCTGCGCAATGGACAGGTACTGCTGGTCGACCCTGACAACCGGCTGCAACACCGCCCGGTCACCATCAGCTACCACCAGGGAGAGATCACTGTAATCGAATCCGGCATCCGCGCAGGCGAACAGCTGGTAATCACAGACCTGATCCCGGCCGTCGATGGCATGCTGCTGCAGCCACAGGTCGACCGTACGGTTGAGCAGCAGTTGCAGCAGAGCGGAGCCGACTCATGATCCACTGGTTTACCCATCACCCCAACGCGGCCAATCTGCTGATGGTCACGATCATCCTGCTCGGTCTGATCACCCTGCCGGGACTGCAGCGGGAGACCTTCCCGGAGATCAAGAATGACAAGGTACAGGTCGCCGTCAGCTACAAGGGGGCCACCGCAACCGAGGTCGAGGATGCGATCTGCCGTCGACTGGAAGATGCAACCGAGAGTATTGTCGGACTCGATGAGGTGCGCTGTGAATCGAGCGAGGGGCGCGGTGTCGCTACTCTGGTGATGCTGGAAGAGAGCGATATGCCCCGCTTTCTGGATGATGTCAAAAGCAGCGTTGATGCCATCGATGACTTTCCGGAAGAGGCTGAACTGCCGATTGTCGAGGAGCTGGGACGTACCGATGCGGTCGCCTCCATCGCCATCACCGGACCGGAAGATCCGGTTGTGTTGAAGGCGTACGCCGAGGCATTGAAGAAGCGGCTGAAGAAGCAGGCCAATGTCGCCGACATCACCTTGCTGGGTTTCTCCGACCATCAGCTGCGGATCGAGATTCCACTGCAGCGGCTGCGCCAGTTCGGCCTCTCCGCAGCCGACGTTGCCAACGCCATTGAACAACAGAGTGTCGGCACACCAACCGGACTGTTGGAGGGGGAACAAGAGGATATCCTGCTGCGCTTCGATGATCAGCGCAAGAGCATCAGCGCGCTGGAGTCACTGGTGGTGATCTCGGGCAAGAGCGGCGCCGCCATCCGTCTGGGGGAGATTGCAACCATCCATGACCGCTTCGAACGGGATGAACAACACATCCTGTTTGATGGCAAGCGGGCCGCGATCCTCGACATCACCAAGACCCCGCAACAGGACATCCTCAACGTCTACGACCAGATCACCAAATTTGTGGCACAGGAGCAGCGCAACGCCCCTCGTGGAATCACACTCACCGTGACCCAGGATCGCTCCTCTCCAGTACGCGACCGACTCAACATGCTGCTGGATAATGGTGCCGCCGGACTACTCATGGTCTTTCTGGTGCTCTGGCTCTTCTTCAGCTTCCGCTACAGCTTCTGGGTAACCATGGGGCTACCGGTCTCCTTCCTCGGGGCGCTGTTTCTGCTGCCGATGCTGGGGGTCACCAT